>JBJSXS010000920.1:0-3793 GCA_046086545.1 Gemmata sp. | reverse complement strand
CCTCAACACGCGCGAGTTCATGTTCAACCACTAGCACCGGACCCGGCCGTGCGGCCGGGCTCGCCTAAGCGGAGCGTTCCCATGCTCGATGTCAGTCTGAACCGGCGCTCGCTGCTGAAGGTCGGCGCCCTCGCGGCGGGCGGCCTGACCCTGCCCGGGTTGCTGAAAGCGCGGGCCGCCGGCGGCAGCGCGGCGAACCGCAAGTCGGTGATCCTGGTGTGGCTGGCCGGCGGGCCGTCGCACATCGACATGTACGACCTGAAGCCGAACGCGCCCGCGGAGGTTCGGGGCGAGTTCAAGCCGATCCCGACCAGCGTGAGCGGCGTCCAGATCGGCGAGCACCTGCCGGAGCAGGCGAAGATCATGGACAAGTTCAGTGTGGTGCGTAGCGCGTACCACACGAACGCCGGGCACGGCATGGGCTCGCAGTGGATGCAGACGGGCTACCAGGCCACCATCGAAGTGAACGACAACATCTTCCCGTCGACCGGCGCGGTGGTCGCGAAGCTCAAGGGCGCGAACGAGCCGGGTCTGCCCGCGTACGTGAACCTGCCGCGCAAGGTGAGCTTCGGCAACGCCGCGTACCTCGGGGCGTCGTACAACCCGTTCTCGCCGGACGCCAACCCCACCGACCCGTCGTTCCAGGTCAAGAACCTCAAGCTCCCGGGCAAAGTGACGGCGGAGCGCCTCGAAGCGCGGAAGAAGCTCGTCAGCGACATCGACACCATCCGCCGCGACATCGACCTGAAGGGCGACGTGGCCGGCCTGGACACGTTCTATCGCGACGCGCTGGAGATGGTGACGAACACCAAGGCGCAGGCGGCGTTCGACGTGAACAAGGAGCCGGTCAAGCTCCGCGACAGGTACGGGCGCAACGACCTCGGGCAGTGCTGCCTGCTCGCCCGCCGGTTGGTCGAGAGCGGCGTCACGTTCGTCACGGTGCAGGCCGGCGGCGGGTGGGACACGCACGGCAACAACTTCACCGAACTCAAGCGCAAGCTGCTGCCGCAGTACGACGCGGCCGTGGCGGCACTGATCCAGGACCTGCACGACCGCGGGCTGTCCGACGACGTGCTGGTGATGACGCTGGGCGAGTTCGGGCGCACCCCGAAGATCAACAAGGACGCGGGCCGCGACCACTGGCCGGGCGCGATGAGCGTGGTGTACGCCGGCGGCGGCCTCAAAATGGGCCAGCTGATCGGCACCACCGACAGCACCGCGTCGTACCCGACCAGCAAGCCGTACACCCCGGGCAGCGTGCTCTCCACGATGTACCACTGCCTGGGCATCGATCACAGGCACGTGTTCTACGACGACGCCAAGCGCCCCATGCCCGTGCTGAACGAGGGCGACCCGATCAGGGAACTGGTGGGGTGAGGTCGCGGCCAACCGGTGCGTTTCGAGATTCCCCATGCGCTCCACCCCCGTTCTCGCGCTCCTGCTCATCTGCTCCGCGGCGCGCGCGGACCTGCCGTCGCCGCGGCTGGATCGCGTCACCCCGCTCGGGGCCGCCGCCGGGTCGGCGGTCGAGGTGGAAGTCGCGGGGGCCGACATCGAGGACGCGACCACGCTCGTCTTCGACCACAAGGGCATCACCGCGGAACACGTCAGGGACAAGAAGTTCAAGGTGTCGGTCGCGGCCGATGTGCCCGCGGGCACCTACGACGCGCGCGTCGTGGGCAGGTACGGCGTCAGCTCGCCGCGGCTGTTCGCGGTGTCGCGCGGCTCGACCGAGATCGCGGAGAAGAGCGGCAACGAGGACCGCGCGACCGCGCAGCCGGTTCCGGTGAACTGCGCCGTCAACGGGTCCTCGCGTAACGGCAAGGAATCGGTGTTCCGGTTCCCCGCGAAGAAGGGTCAGCGGGTCGTCGCCGAGTGCTACGCGCAGCGGCTCGACTCGCAGCTCGACGCGAACCTCGCGATCACCGACTCCGACGGCAAGCAGCTCGCGGCCAACGGCGATTACTTCGGGCGCGACCCGCTGGTCGAGTTCGTCGCGCCGCGGGACGGCGACTATTTCGTCACGCTCAACGACCTGTCGTTCCGCGGCGGGTTCTCGTACCGGCTCGTCATCACCGACCTGCCGCACGTCGAGAACGTGTTCCCGCGGGCGGTGCAGGCGGGCAAGAAGAGCGACCTCGCGATCTACGGGCGGAACCTGTCGGGCGGCTCGCAGCCTTCGCCGTTCGCCATCAACGACCTGCCGCTCGACGCGCTCACCGAACGCGTGACGCCGCCCGCCGACATCCTCACCCGGGGCCGGTTCACGTTCACCGACCACCCGACGGCGCACAGCGTGCTGCCCACCGCGGCGACCTGCACGCTGCACGGGTACCAGCACCGCGGGGTGCCGCTCCTCGTGACCGACGCGCCGGTGGCGCTCGAGGTCGAGCCGAACGACGACCCGACGAGGCCGCAGCCGCTGCCGCTGCCGGTCGCGCTCGCGGGCCGGTTCGACAAGGAGCGCGACGCCGACTGGTACGAGATCGAACCGCCGGAGACCGGGAGCTACTCGTTCGAGGTGTACTGCGAGCGCGTCGCCGGGCGCGCCGACCCGTACCTCGTCGTGTTCGACGAGAAGGACGGCCGCGTGCAAGAGCTGGACGACTTCGGCATCCGCACGAACGCGTTCGACGGGCACCTGCGCGACCCGCAGGGGGCGGTGAACCTGACCGCGAAGAAGAAGTATCGCGTGCTGGTGCAGGACCGCTACAAGCGCGGCGGGGCCCGGTACCAGTACGTGCTGACGATTCGCAAGGCGGCGCCGGACTTTTACCCCGCGGCCATCCACCGCCAGAACCCGGGCCCGGGCTGGACCGGTGTGCTCAAGGGCGGCGCGACCTACCTCGACGTGATCGTCCACGGCAAGGAGGGGTTCGCCGGCCCGCTCACCATCACCGCGGACGGGCTGCCGAAGGGGCTACACGTCGCGCCGGCGACCATCAACAACGACACAAAGGGCGTCGTCGTGATGTGGGCCGACAAGGACGCGCCGGACTGGGCGGGGCCGGTCCGGCTGACCGCGACCGCGAAGGTGGGCGACGCGGTGCTGACGCGCGAGGTGCGGCCCTACACGCGCGTGTGGAGCGCCAACGACCTGAACTCGAGCCGGCCGACGCGCGAGCTGGTCGTCGCGGTCGCGGGAGAGGTGGCCCCGTTCGCGCTGGCCCCCGCCGCTGACACGGTCGAGGTGGAGGCCGGGAAGAAGATCGATGTGGTCGTGCAGGCGGAGCGCCTGTGGCCGGACTTCAAAGGCGCGATCACGCTCGTCCCACAGCTGCTCCCGAACCCGTTCAAGATGAACACGGTCACCCTCGGCGCGGACAAGGCCGAAGCGACCGTCACGCTCGAGGTGCAGGCGAACGCGCGGCCCGGGGAGTACACGGTGTCGGTGATCGGTCAGGGGCAGGTGCCGTTCGCGAAAGACCCGAAGGCGGGCGCCAAGCCGAACACGCTCGTCGCCAACCCGTCGCGGCCGCTCACGGTGGTTGTCCTCCCGGCCAAGAAGTAGGTATCATCGGCGGGTCGTCCCGTCGGAGGCCGCGATGCGGGCCCGGTTACTTTGCGTCACCGTTCTGCTCGCGCTCGCGCGCACCGGGTCCGGCGCGGAGCAGAAGGCGTGGTGGGCGTTCGAGCCGCTCGCACCTCCGCAGGCGCCCGGGCGCGAGCACCCCGTCGATCACTTCGTGCGCGCGAAGTTGCGCGACAGGGGGCTGTCGCTCTCGCCGGAAGCGGACCGGCGCACGCTCATCCGCCGCGTGACGCTCGCCCTCACGGGCCTGCCGCACGCGCC
>JBJSXS010000919.1:0-7174 GCA_046086545.1 Gemmata sp. | reverse complement strand
ACGTTGAAGTCCACCCGCACTAGCACCTTCTTGCCCCGCAGGGCGCCGAGGTCCGCAAGCGTCTTCTTGGCCATGTGGGTCTCCGGCGAACCCCGCCGGGAGGCCGGCGGCGCGACTGCGAAAACCCCCGGCCCGACGGCCGGGGGGAACGGACTCAGCCCTTGCCCTTCATGAACTTCATGAGGTCCACGCAGCGGTTGCTGTAGCCCCACTCGTTGTCGTACCAGGACACCAGCTTGAAGAACCTCTCGTTCAGCCCGATGCCGGCCTTCGCGTCGAAGATGCTCGACGCCGGGTCGTGAATGAAGTCGGCCGAGACTACCTCGTCCTCGGTGTACGTCATCACGCCCTTCAGGTACGTCTGGCTGGCCCGCTTCATCGCGGCGCACAGGTCGTCGTAGCTGGCGGCCTTCGTGGTCTTCACGGTCAGGTCCACGACGGACACGGTCGGGGTCGGCACCCGGAACGCCATGCCGGTGAGCTTGCCCTTCACCTCCGGGCACACCAGGCCCACGGCCTGCGCGGCCCCGGTGCTGCTCGGGATGATGTTGACGGCCGCCGCCCGGCCGCCGCGCCAGTCCTTCTTGCCGCCCTGCCCGTCCACCGTCTTCTGCGTCGCGGTGTATGCGTGGATGGTGGTCATCAGCCCCTCTTCGATCCCGTACCCTTCCTTCAGAAGGACGTGGACGAGCGGGGCAAGGCAGTTGGTGGTGCAGCTCGCGTTGCTGATGATGTGGTGCTTCGCCGGGTCGTACTTGTCGTTGTTTACGCCCATCACGACGGTGATGTCTTCCTCGGTCGCCGGGGCCGAGATGATCACCTTCTTGGCGCCGGCGTCGAGGTGCCCCTTGGCGTCGGCCCCCTTGGTCCACAGCCCGGTGCTTTCCAGCACGTACTCGACGCCGTACTCCCTCCACGGGAGCTCGTTCGGCTTGGCCCGCAGCGCCAGTGCCTTCACCTTGTGCCCGTCCACGATGATGGTGTCGCCTTCGTGCGACACGTCGGCCTTGAACCGGCCCTGCGTGGAATCGTACTTGAGCAGGTACGCGAGGTTGTCGGCCGGCAGCAGCGGGTCGTTGACGGCGACCACCTCGATGTCCTTGCCCAGCACGCCCTGCTCGGCCATCGCGCGGAACACCTGCCGACCGATCCGCCCGAACCCGTTGATGCCAACTTTCACGGCCATCTGGAGAGTCCCCTATTGCGAGTGTGCCCGGCGCGGAGAGGGCGGCGCACGAGCCGCGGAGCCGGAAAACGCATTCGTTGATTAACGTATTATTCGGTCCGCGCGATTCCAGTGCTGGTCCCTTCACGGACCGCCCCGAACCGCCGTCGGAAGCGCGTCACAAAAACATTCATCCGGTTTTCTTAAACACCTTCCGGTACGGGGGTCTAGATTAATCCCTTAACTCCACCCCACGTAACGCGCCCCCGCCCGTGGCGCCACCACAAGAACCGCCCGACACCCAAACCCTTCACGCTCATCGAGTTGCTGGTGGTGAACGCCATTATCGCGATCCTGATCGGTCTGTTGTTACCCGCCGTCCAGAAGGTGCGGGCCGCCGCGGCGCGGATGCAATGCCAGAACAACCTGAAGCAACTCGGGTTGGCGCTCCACAACTTCGAGAGCGCCAACAGCGCGTTCCCCCCGCTGTACACCGACGCGAGCTACACGAACGCGCCCAACCACTTCTGCCTCACGTTCATTCTGTCGCACATCGAGCAGGGCAACCTCGCCAACCAGGTGAACATGAAGCTGGACGGGTACTCGGCGGCCAACTTCCCAGCGTTCACGCAAGCGGTGAAGACCTTCATGTGCCCGGCGGCCCCGCTGGAGCCGACCATCGTGTACAACGTCCCGTCGCCAAAGTACGCGAGCCTGCCGGCGGGCGTCACCCAGATCCGCATGGGCCGCACCGACTACACTGCGCCGTCCGGGGTCAGCGGGTCGTGGGTCACGGCCAGCATCGGCACCCAGCCGATTACCCAGAACCTCCCCGGTATGATGGAAAGGAACAAGCCGATCACCATGAATATGGTGACCGACGGCACCAGCAACACGCTGTTCCTGGTCGAAAACGCCGGGCGCCCGTTCCGGTACGGGGCCGGGTTCGTCAAGCGGGGCGCCGACCGCGACGGGAACGGGGCCGCCGGCGGGTGGGGCGACCAGGACAGTTGGTTCGGGGTCGGCGGCGCGGACCCGAACGCGGGCACCCAGGGCACCGGTCCGGTCGCCGTCAACGGGTCCAGCGACAACGAGATCTATGGGTTCCACACCGGCGGCGCGAACGTGGTCATGGGCGACGGCTCGGTCCGGTTCCTCAAGGACACGACGACGCTCGCCATCGTCGCCATCCTGTACAGCCGCGCCGGCGGCGAGGTGTCGCCGGCGGACTGACCGGTGCGCCGCTCGTCCCGCGTGGGCCGTCGGCGCGTCCGGCGGCCCGCCCCTTTTCCGGGCCGCTGCCGGTCCGCGCACTTGCTCGCCACCGGGGCCCGCGTAGACCTACAGCATCTCTCATTCCCGGCACCCACGCGGTGCCGCTCGGAGGCTCCCATGTCCAAAGTCGTTCGCGTGGCCGTCACCGGTGCCGCGGGTCGCGTGTCCAACAGTCTCATCGTTCGCCTGGCGTCGGGCGAGGTGTTCGGCCCGGAGACGAAGGTGATCCTGCAGTTGCTCGAACTGCCGGTCGCGATGAAAAACCTCGAAGGTGCGATGTACGAGCTCCAGGACTGCGGGTTCCCCACGCTCAAGGACGTGATCGTCACCGACGACGCGAACGTGGCGTTCAAGGACTGCAACTACGCCCTGCTGGTCGGCGCCGCCCCCCGCGGGCCGGGCGAGCAGCGCAAAGACCTCATCCGCAAGAACGGGCCCATCTTCGTGGGCCAGGGGCAGGCCATCGCGAAGAACGCCGCCGGCGACGTGCGCATTCTCGTGGTCGGGAACCCCTGCAACACGAACTGCCTGATCGCACTTAGCAACGGCCGCGCCGTGCCCGCGGACCGCTGGCACGCGATGACCCGCCTCGACCACAACCGCGCCGTGTCCGCGCTCGCGATGAAGGCCGGCGTGACGAACGACCAGGTGACCAACGTCACCATCTGGGGCAACCACTCGAACACCCAGTACCCGGACTTCACGAACGCGAAGATCGGCGGCAGGCCCGCGACAAGCGTCATCACCGACCGCGGGTGGCTCGAAAACACCTTCGTCCCGAACACGCAGGACCGCGGCAAGTTCATCATCGACACGACGAAGGTGTCGTCGTCGTTCTCGGCCGCCAACGGCGCCCTCGACCACGTCAAGAGTCTGGTCAAGGGAACTCCGGCCGGCGACTGGACGAGCGCCGCAATCGTCTCGAAGGGCGAGTACGGCGTGCCCGCCGGCCTGGTGTTCGGCTACCCCTGCACCGCCTCGGGCGACGGCAACTGGAAGGTGGTTGAAGGGCTGAAACTCGACGCCTTTGGCCAGGAGAAGTTCAAGAAGACGCTCGACGAGTTGTTGCAGGAGCGCGAGGTGGTCAAGGACCTGCTGCCCTCGTGAGCTCCGGGAAAGCTCGAAATCCGAAAAAGGTGAAGGCAGGCGGCCGCGCCTCCTTTTAGGGTTCGTGCTGCGGATTTCGAGCTTCACTCATGCAACTCCTCCTCGTACACGGATTGGGCCGCACCCCGGTATCGCTCTTCGGCCTGGCCGCCGAGCTGCGGCGCGGCGGGCACCACACGCGGTTCTTCGGCTACCTCCCGGTCCTCGAACCCGTGCCGCGGATCGCCCGCCGCTTGGCCGTGCGGCTCCGCGCGCTCGCGGCGCGCGGCCAACCCGTCGGCCTCGTCGGGCACTCCCTGGGCGGACTGCTCCTGCGCAGCGCGCTCGCGGAGGTGCCCGAGTTGAAGGTTCGTCAACTTGTGATGCTTGGCACGCCGCAGTCGGTCCCGCGGCTGGCGGACCTCGCGTGGCGGTGGCTCCCGCCGTTCCGCCTTTTCGCCGGGGGCTGTGGGCGGTTGCTCCGCGACGCCGGGGCGCTCGCGGCGCTGCCGCTGCCGCGCGTGCCGTACACGCTGATCGCCGGCACCGCCGGGCTGTGCGGTCGGTTGAGCCCGTTCGGAGCTGACCCGAACGACGGGGTCGTGGCGGTGTCGGAAACGCACCTGGGTGGCACCTCCCCGGAACTGTTCCCCGCGTTTCACACGCTGCTGATGGATCACCCCGCCGTTCGCGTACGAATCTTGACTATCATGTCTGGAGAGCGCGCTCCCGACCCTTGAAGAGGTAAACCCCATGGCATCCAGCGCGAAAAACGTCCTCGGCGGCCCACTGCAAACCTGTTCCACGAACCCGCTCACCGGGTTCTACCGCGACGGGTGCTGCAACACCGGCCCCGACGACGAGGGGCTGCACACCATCTGCTGCCAGGTGACCGCCGAGTTCCTGGCACACCAGCGCGAGATCGGCAACGACCTGAGCACACCTTTTCCGCTGTACGGGTTCCCCGGGCTGCGTCCGGGGGACCGGTGGTGCGTGTGCATCACCCGCTGGAAGGCGTCGCTCGAAGCCGGCGCCGCATGCCCCGTTGTCCTCGAAGCAACGCACATGCACGCGCTCGAATACGTAGATCTTGAAGACCTCCAGCGGTACGCTGTCAGCATCGAGCGTAAATCGTAAGGTCCGGCGGTCCCGCGTCTTTCATCTCGCGCGCGAAGAGAGCTCCCATGCGTCTGGATAACGCACCCGAAAGCGACAACGTATCCGACAACCGCGGGATGGGCGGCAAGATCGCTCTCGGGGGCGGTGCCGGCGGCATCCTCCTGGTCATCCTGGGTTTGATCTTCGGAGTCGATCTCGGTTTCGACCGCCGTGCGGGCGGGCCAGTTGGGCCGGGCGCACCCGGCGCACCGGCCGACAAGGAAACGCTCACTTTTACCAAAAAGGTCCTGGGCACTACCGAGCAGGTCTGGGCCGACGAATTCCGCAAGCACCGGTACGGGAAGTACGACCCGCCGCACCTCGAGCTGTTCAGCGACCGCGTCAGCACCGGGTGCGGCACCGCGCCGTCCGCCGTCGGCCCGTTCTACTGCCCCGCCGACCGCAAGGTCTACATCGATCCGACGTTCTTCAACGAGTTGGAAAACAAACTCGGCGGCTCGAAGGGGGATTTCTCAAAGGCCTACGTCATCGCGCACGAGGTCGGGCACCACATCCAGAACCTGCTCGGGTACAGTCGCCGGGTGGACGAAGCGCGCGGCGGGCGGAACGAAAACGGCATGTCCGTACGGCTGGAGTTGCAAGCGGACTACCTCGCGGGGGTGTGGGCGCACCACGGGCAGCGCAAGTTCGACTTCATCGAACCGGGCGACGTGGAGTCGGCCATCAAGAGCGCTAACGCAATCGGCGACGACCGGTTGCAGAAGCGTTCCGGCGGGTTCGTCCACCCGGAGAAGTTCACGCACGGCACCTCCGCGCAGCGTGTGAGGTGGTTCAAGGACGGCCTCAAGACCGGCGACGCGAGCAAAGCGAAGCTCGACGAGTTCTTCGAAGCACGCTCGTCGAAGGACCTGTAAACCGGCACCGTTGACGCATCGCAATCAGGCGGGCCAGAACTCAAGCCTCCTCTCCGAACCGCGGCTCCGCGGCCGTCTGGGAGGGTTTTCCCTGTCGCTCCCAGACGGCCGCGGAGCCGCCAAACGAACGCGGCCGGGAGCTTTGCCCCCGGCCGCGAGTGTGACTGCTGTCACTTCGACTTAGCTGACGAGATCCTTGATCCAGTACGAACTGGTCTTCTCGTTCGGCTTCTCGCCGGCCACGTAGTACGGGCGGCCGAGGTTGTCGCGGACGCTCGCGTTGGTCTCCGGGGTCGGGTCGATGCCCAGCCCGCGGTAGATGGTGCCGTACAGGTCGGTGACGCTGGCCGGGTTATCGACCGCCGCGGTGCCGTCCTTGTCGGTCGCACCGTAGGCAACGCCGCCCTTGATGTTACCGCCGCCGACGACCACGCTCCAGGCTCGCGGGTAGTGGTCGCGGCCACCGTTCTGGTTGATGCGCGGGGTGCGCCCGAAGTCACCCATCCACACCACGACGGTGTCCTTCAGCTTGCCGCGCTGGTCGAGGTCCTTGACCAGCGTGCCCATGCCCTTGTCGAGCGTCGGGAGGGCGCGGGTGGCGAGGGCGTTGAAGATGCCGTTGTGCATGTCCCAGCCGCCGAGCGACACTTCGACGCAGGCGACGCCGGCCTCGACCAGCTTGCGGGCGAGGAGGCACCCCTTACCGAAGTTGTTCATCCCGGTGCCGGCCGCACCGTACTCTTCCTTCAGCGACGCCGCGATCGGCTTGCCGTCGATCTCCTTCTCGAGCGTGAAGACTTCCTTCCGCTGCGAGACCACGAGGCTGAGGGCCTTGTCGTAAACTTCCTTGTGGGCCTGGGCGGCGTCCATCACCGGCTTCTTGCCGTCGGTCTGGACGAGGCCACCTTCGAGCCGGTCGAAGATGGCAGCCCGGCGCTGCATCTGGGCTTCCTTGATCGAGTTCGGCGGGGAGACGTTCTCGGGCAGGGTGCCCGGGTTCTGCACCGCGAACGGGGCGTACTTCATACCGAGGAAGCCGGAGCCGACGCCGCCGCCGCCGACGGAGATGAACGCCGGGATGTCCGCGTTCTTGGACGCTTCCGGGTCCATGCCCTGGTAGTAACCGAGAACCGAGCCGACGTGCGGATAGTCGATGACCGGGCTGCGCTGCTTGCCCGTGTTCATGATGAACGTGCCGCGGGCGTGGTCGCCCTCGAGCGAGTTGAGCGAGCGGATGATCGACAGGTTCTTGAACTGTTCAGCGACCTTCGGCATGTGCTCGGTGATCTGCACGCCGTAGGCCTTGGTGTCCTTCGGCTTGTGCTCGCCGCCGTTCGGGCTGCCCGGCTTCATGTCCCAGAGGTCGATCGTCGTCGGGCCGCCACCCATCCACAGGATGATCAGGCTCTTCTGCTTCTTCTTCAGTTCTGCCGCGTGCGCCCGAAGGCCGGCGAGAAACGACAGGCCGGGGCCGGTGACGGCCGCCGCAGCGGCCGCGTGCTTCATGAAGTGCCGACGATCGGTGGTCCCAAACATGATCCGCGCTCCGAGTGGGCACCGGCCGAAGCCGGTAGGGTAGAAAACCGTGAGTACGCTTGAGTGTATCCCGAAAATC
>JBJSXS010000918.1:0-2501 GCA_046086545.1 Gemmata sp. | reverse complement strand
GCCTCATGACAGAAGCGGGGGGAAACGCTAACCCCGGGCGAGCGCGTGTGAATACCTCGTGCCGGCGGAACGCTCACCAGCCGCGGCTCCGCCTTCATTTCCGCCGCATGCGCTCGGCGTCCGCGTGTCGCGCCACCAGTGCGCGGAACAGGTCGTCCATCATCGCGTCGCGCTTCATGTTGACGTACCGGCCCGGGTCGAGCGGTTCCCCGACCGACACCGCGAGCGTACTCGGCTCGGGCGGGAAGAACAGCGGCGCCGGTCTCGGGATCTTGGTGAACCGCGACCACGCGGCGAACGCCCCCGCGATTCCGACTGGCACGATGGGGCAACTCACGCGCTTGATGAGCAGCGACACCCCGGGCTTGAGCGGCTGCACCGCCCCGTCGTGGGTTCGTTCCCCCTCGGGGAACACCAGCACCGCCTGCCCCTGTTCGAGCGCGTCGAGTACCGCCTGGATGCCGTCCTTGCCCATCCCGCGATCGATCGGGATCGCGTTCAGGCTGCGGATGAGCGGGGCCAGCCCGCGCTGCTCGAACAGGGTTTTCCGCGCCAGGTACGACAGGTACCGGCGCGACGACAGCCCGACCAGAACGGGGTCGAACATGGACTGGTGGTTCGCGAGTACCAGCACCGGGCCGGTGCGCGGCATGTGCTTCCAGCCGCGGCGCCTGAGGCTGAACCCGAACGTGAACCCGGTGAACGAGGACCAGAAGACGGTGTCGTACCACAGGCGGCCGAAGAAGTTTGGGCGGTCAGCCATGGCGCGCGTTCCGTCGGGCGGTCGAGTCGCGGCACGCGCGGAGGTCGCGGACAACGTTCTCGACGCGCTCGATAACCTCGCGGGACGTGAGGTGCGTTGTATCGATGATGACCGCGTCGCTGGCGGGGGCCATCGGGGCCAGCTCGCGCTCGGCGTCGCGGCGGTCGCGCTCGTCCTGGTCCCGCATGACATCATCAACACAAACGGCCTTGCCCTGTGCCGCGAGTTCGGCGGCGCGGCGCTCCGCGCGGACGCGCGCCGTGCCCACGAGGAAGAACTTGGCCTCGGCCGCTGGGAACACGAACGACCCCTGGTCGCGCCCGTCGCACACCATGTCGCGCCCGTCCGCGGCGGCCCGCTGCACGGTCACCAGCGTGAGCCGGACCGCGCGGTGCGCGCTCACCAGGCTCGCCCCACGGGACACCTCCGGCGCGCCGATGAGGCCGCTCACGTCCTCGCCGTTCAGCAGAACGCCCCCGGGCGGCATTTCTATACGCACACCGGGCAGCACCGCGGTGACAGCGGCCTCGTCATCGAACGCGATGCCGCGGCGGTGGGCCGCAAGCGACCGCGCGGTACATGGCGCCGGTGTTCAGGTACTCGAACCCCAACCGGGTCGCGAGCGCCTTCGTGACCGTGCTCTTGCCGACCCCCGATGGGCCGTCGATGGTGACGATCATGGTGAGCGCAAAAAAGAGTTTGGGACGGGGTCAGAGTAGGAGACTCATCGAAGTCTTCCACTCCCCCCGTCCCAACGCGTCCGCGGGCGCGAACTATTTGATCCGCAGCGTGACCGTTTCCTTGTCCTTGATTGCACTGCGGGTGGCCGCTGCCCCGGACTGGAGCAACTGGTAAGAGAAGTCGCCGGCCGGAACCTTGACCTCCAACACTTTGCCCGGGGCGATCCGGTGCGACTTGTCGTTGATCACCATGGAGATTTCGACCGGGTACTCGTTGACCACCTTCACCGTCCCCTCGGGGCGCGACTCGGGGGTGGCGACGCTGGGCTTCAGTGCCGTTTGCGTCTTGAGCGCCTTGAGCTCGGTATCCAGTTCGGCGATCCGGTTCTTCAGGCGCTTGAGTTCCTCGACCGCGCCGGGGTCGCTCGGGACCGTCACGCCAAGTTCGTCTTTCTTGCCGGTCAGCAGTTCGGACAGCTTCGCGCTCTGCTTCTCCAGCGCCTCGATTTTCGCGTTGGCTTTCTTCAGGTCTTCCTTCAGCTTGTCAGTTTCCGCGTCGGCCCTCACCGGGGTGGTCGGTCCCGCCTGGCTCGCGGGCGCGGACCGGGCGCTTTCGGCGGTGAGCATCGCCCCGCCGATCACAGCGAGCGCGGCGGTGTGTTTGAGGTTTAGCATTGCGGCGTCTCGGGGTGTCGAACTCGGGACCGTCCGGCCGGGCACCGGGAACACGTCCTTCTCGGTCGAGGTGAACGCCGGCGTAGGCGGCTTCGCAAGATCGACCGGGAGGCCCGGCACGTCGCGCCCGCCGGGGCTAGTCGGCGGGAACGCGATCGGCAGGGCCGGCGCGACCGGCGCTCTATTGAAGTTATTCCCCGGACCGTTGGTGTTCAAGCCAGAATCCGGTATCGCGGGGGGCACGGGCGCGAGCGGTTGGGCGGGCTTGTGCGGCAGGGCTTGCGCTGGCACGGTGGGCTGGGGAACGACGGGCATGACCGGCATCGCGGGGGCCGTAGGCGTAGGAACCGGAACCGCCATCGGCGGCTCGGCCGTGGAACTGG
>JBJSXS010000917.1:0-2684 GCA_046086545.1 Gemmata sp. | reverse complement strand
CGTTGGACAGGAGCCACATCTGCCCGAACGGGTCGAACTCGAACGAGTACGGCACTCTCAGGCCGTGGACGAGGTACTCCATGTTCGTGCCGTCGGGATTCATCCGCATGACGAACCCGGTCCGCCCGCGCCCCTTCAACTCGGTGCCGCCCGGCCCGACGAGGTGGATGTTGTGGTCGCCGACGCTCAGGTACAGGAGCCCGTCCGGCCCCCACTCCAGCACGAACATGCCGAACGGATTCCACGCCTTGTTCTTGTCCGTGACGATCGTCTTCTTGTTGACCGCCTTGCCGTCGGACGTCAGGTCGAAGGTGAAGAGATAGTTGTTCGCCGCGGCCCAGAGCCTGTCGCCCTTCACGGCGATGCCCATGACCGGGTCGTCGAACCCGTCGGCGACGACGGTGCGGGTGTACCCCTTGCCGTCCGGCTTCGGGTCGAGCCGCACGAGCGGGTTGCTGGCCGGCTTGACCGGGGTGCCGCTCGGGCCGTACCGGTAGATGTGGCTCTCGCTGACGTAGATGCGGCCCTTCTCGTCGCACACCATCGTGACCGGGTTGATGACCAGCGGGTCGGCGGCGACCAACTCGACGGCGAAGCCGTCGGGGCACTTCACGTGCGCCTTCTGCTCCTCGGCGGAGAGCCGCAACATGAGCGCCTTATCGACCTGAGTGACCTCGGGGTGCGGGACCGCCTTCGGCGGCTCCTGTGCCGCGGCGACGGCGGGCACAACGAGGCACAGCGCGACGAGGCGGGCAAACGAACGCATCACGGTCTCCGGAATGTAACGTGCTCAGCGGGCGAGCGCACCCGCGACCACTGCGGCGCGGCCCAGCGCGAGGAACCGCTTGGGCGACTCCGGGGCGGATCAGAACAGGTCGTCGATGACGGCGTGGTTCTCGACGGCGGCCTTGATGTCGCGGTGGACGTCGGTGCGGAGCCGCAGTTTGCCCAGGTCGAACAGGTGGTGCATGACCGTCGAGAACAGGTTCGTCGGCTTGAACACCTTCGTCGTCGGGGCGGACGCCGTGGCGTCGGTCTTGCCGATCACCTGCCCGGTCTTGATCCCGCCGCCGGCCAGGACGAGGGGCGTGACGTTACCGTAGTGGTCGCGGCCGCCGTTCTTGTTCAGCTTCGGGGTGCGGCCCATCTCGCCGGTCACCACCAGCAGCACGCGGTCGGACAGCCCGCACTCCTTCAGGTCTTCAACGAACGCGGCGACCGCGTGGTCCACCTGCGGCGCGAGCCACTTGAGCCCCTCCATGTTCTTGGGGCTGTTGTTGTTCGCGTGCATGTCCCACCCGCAGTCCGACACGGTCACGAACCCGACCCCGTTCTCGACCAGCCGCCGGGCCAGGAGCATCTGCCGGCCGAGCAGGTTCGTCGCGCGCTTCATGTCGTGCCAGCGGGTGGCGTCTTCCAGCTTGAACAGCTTGCTGGTGTCGTAGCGCGCGACCACCTTCGGGTCTTCCTTCGTCAGGTCGAACGCCGCCGTCACGCCGCGAGTGATGACCTCCGCCGCCTGCTGCTGGTACTTGCCAGCCTGCGCGACGGCCGGGTCGCGGTCGAGGTCGCGCCGGAGCCCGTCGAGGTCGGCCAGCAGCTTCCGCCGGTCGTCGAACTGCTCGCGCGGCAGGGTCAGGCTCATCGACTGCTTGAGCTTCGACCCGCCGGCCGGGCTGAACGCCTCGCACTGTGGCCCGAGCGCCCCGGGTTGGGTGAGCGTCGGCAGCGCGCCGGTCTCGAAGTTATTCTGGAGCGTCAGCCCGTCCTGCACGGCCTCGTGCAGCACCAGCACGTTGGTGGGCAACCCGGTGCGCGGGTGCGTGGTGCCGGCGAGGTTCGCGTAGGCGGCGCTCATGGCCGCCTTCGCCGCGTTCCCGCCGGTCGTCACCGCCTGGTAGGTGTGCCCGCCGTTGCCGGACGCGAACGACCGCACGAAGGCGAACTCCTTTGCCATCGCCGCCATCTTCGGGAAGTGTTCGCTGAACCGCACGCCCGGCAGCGCCGTGGGGATCGTGTCGCCGAGCGTGCGCGTCTCCTGCGGCGCGTCCGGCTTGGGATCCCACGTTTCGAGCTGCGTCGGCCCGCCCTGGAGGAACAGGAGTACGACCGCCTTCGGCTCGGACGAGTCGCCGGCCGCGGCCCGCGCCGCGAGCAGGTCCGCGAGCGTCAGCCCGCCCAGCGAGAGCCCGCCCACGCGGAGGAACTCGCGCCGGGTGCGGCCCTGGCAGGTGCGGGCGTACCCACGGTCGAAGATCGTAAACATCGGCGGTCCTCTCGTATTCGGTTCCGTGTGGCCGGTGTGCGGTCAGAACAGTTCGGTAATCGGCTGGCCGGTGCTGACGAGGTTAGCGACCTCCGCGGGCAGCAGCGCGGGGTTAGTGCGCACCGCGGGCGCGTCGAACAGCGTGTGCAGCACGGTCGCCAGCAGGTGCTCGGGCTTGTACGCCTTCGTCACCGGCTTGGCCCCGGTCTTGTCGCTCTGGCCGATCACCTGACCCATCTTCAGGCCGCCGCCCGCGAGCAAGAGCGGGGTGATGTCGGCGTGGTGCCCGGTGCCGCCGTTCTTGCCCTTCGCCGGGCTGCGGCCCATCTCGCCGGTGATGACGAGCAGCACCTTGTCTTCCAGCCCGCGCTCCTTGAGGTCGTCGAGGAACGCGGCGACCGCGTGGTCGAGTTGCGGC
>JBJSXS010000916.1:0-4163 GCA_046086545.1 Gemmata sp. | reverse complement strand
CCCTCTCCCGCACGGGCGGGGGGTGGCCGCGCCTCGCGGCCGCCCTCCGCCCGTGCGGGAGAGGGCAAAACAGCATCCCTCTACTTCGCGCGCCCGCAGGACCACGCCCACGCCGCTTCGCCCATCAGCAGGAACAGTAGCGCCAGCAGCGCCCACTCGGTCCACTCGCCCTTCGTGCGGCGCTCGCGCACGGCGGCCTCGGTGTTCGCCCCGGCCTGGATCACCGTCGGGCGGAACCCGAGCAGCTTCTCCAGGTCGCCGTCGGAAATCACCTCCAGGCTCTCGGTCTCGCGCAGGTCCGGGTTCACGGCGAACGAGATGCCGTCGGTGTCCGGCGCGCCGACCGGCACGATGGCGTACTCGCCCGCGACCTGCGAGTCGGCGGTGCCGACCAGCAGCTTCTGGTTCGCGTCGGGCTTCGCCTCGCCGAGCTTGACCCGCGGGCGCGCCTTGTCGCCGCCTTTGGCCCGCGGGCGCGGCTTGACCAGCTCGTACCCCGGCGCGCCGCCGGTCGGGGCCCAGCTGAGCGTGTCGCCCGCCATCCGCGTGCCGCCGGGCGTCTTGCGGCCGGTCAGGTGCGCGATCATGTACGTGGTCATCGGCACCGCGAGCTGACCGACCGACATGAGCCGGCCCCACGTCTCGTCCAGCGACGTGGCGAAGAAGATTACCTCGCCGTCGCCGACGGCCCGCGATGCCACCAGCGGCCGCCCGTCGGTGGTGCGCATGAGCACCTGCGCGCCGGTCGGGTTCGAGTCGTCGGCGTTCGCCAAGCGGGTGAGCGTGGCCTGCGTGCGCCACTCCCGGTAGCCCTTGGTCTGCCCGAGGAACGACTTGTCGTCGATGCTCTCGGCGGCCGGGACGAACGGGGCCGACTCGGTGGCGTTCCACACCTCGGCCTCGCCCGCCCCGTCCCGGAGGCGCAGCGGCAGCAGCCCGGCGCCGCCCGCGCCCAGCACCCGGTTGTACGCCCGGTTCTTCACGAGGTCGCCGCACCCGATCACCAGCCCGCCGCCGTTCTTGACGAACTCGGTGAGCTTCGCGACGAACGCCGGCGACATCCCGGCGAGCGAGTCGTCGGTGCGGGCGGGCGCGTTCAGGAGGTAGACGATGTCCTTGCCGGTGAGCTTGTCCGGACCGGCCTCGTGGGGCAGCACCGATTCCGTTTCGATGAAGTACCGCTCGATCTTGTCCCTGTCGCGGTCGGCGTCGAACGGGACGAGCGCCTTGCGCGCGAACCAGTCGCCCGCGTCCGTGGCCTGCAGCCCGGCGAACGGGTACGCGACGAGCAGCACCCGCACCTTGTCTCGGACCCCGACGACCTTGTACAGCACGTTGTCGCCTTCGAGCCCGTCGCCGTCCACGTACACCGCGACCAGCCGCGCGCCGGCGTCGTCGAGGCTGCCCGTTAGTGTCACCTCGGCGTTGGCCCCGGCGTCGATGTACTCGATCTGCACCACGTCCTTTTCGACGGACCTGCCGTCCAGTTCGAGCGCCACCTTCACGCCCCGGACCGGCTCGCTCCCGGTGTTGCGCACCGTCACGACGAACGGCACGCGGGTGCGGGTGTGCGGGATCGCGGCCAGCAGCTTCACGTCGGTGACCGCGACGTTGGCCACCTTGCGCTCCGGGTTCCCGCACCGGATGAAGATCAGGTTCCCCTTCGACTTGATCTCCTCGCACTTCGCGCGGACCGCGCCGCGCTGGCGCTCGAACCCCGACCGCTGCATGTCGGTGAAGACGTAAATCTCCTTGGCCGGGGCGGTGCCGTTCTCGGTCGCGGCCAGCGCGTCGGTCAGCCCCGGGAGGAAGTCGGTGGCGAGGCTCGTCACCTCGATGCCCTGGACCAGTTGCTTGGCCTGGTCGCGGTTGTAGCGCGACACCGGGCCGAGCAGGCTGGCCCGGTCGGCGCACGCGTACACCTGGACGGACGACTTGTTGGGCAGGGTCTCGATCACCGCGAGGGCCGCGTCCTTGGCGCGCTCGAGCCGGGTCTTCTCGCCGTCGCGGGCGGCCATGCTGTACGACGTGTCGAACACGAACACGGCGTCGATGGCCTCGCTGTCGCCCGCCGCGGAGGCGTTCTCCCAGCCCGGGCGCGCCAGCGCGAGCGCCAGGAGGATCAGCGCGAGGCACCGGAGGGCGAGGAGGATCCATTCCTGGAACTTGAGGCGCCGGCTGGTCTGCTCGATGGCCTCCTTGAGGAACTTCATCGGCGCCCACGGGAGCGGCTTGTACCGCGCGCGGTAGAAGAAGTGCAGCGCGATCGGGACGGTGACCGCGGCCGCGCCGGCGAGCATCATCGGGGCCAGGAACTGCATCGCGAGTCAACCTTCGGCTTGCGGAGTCGGTCTTGGCGGGCGGCGTTCGCTAGCGCCGCTCGAGCACCCACACGGGGGCGCCGTCGGTTCCGTCGAGCGAGGTCGGGCGCGGGTACGCGGGCGGCGCGGTCGCGAACCGCACCCGGTCGCCGTCGAGCGCGTAAACGCCCCGGTGGACTACCGGCACGAACTCGCCGCCGCGCATCTCCGTCAGCGGCACGCCCTCTGCGGCGAGTTGCGTCAGGTCGATCTCCTTCGCCTCCGGCCGGAGCGTGACCGCGTACCGCTTTTGCTCCGCGCCGCCCACGACGTACACCCAGCGGTCGCCCGTCACCCGAACCAGCGTCGGCAACTGCGCCCCGCGGTCCGCGGTGGTCAGGCGCCATTCGCCCTGCAACCGGCCGATGTCGTCTCGCGGTCCGCGGAGGGCGACGCACAACCCGACGCCGACCAGCAGGACCGCGATCAGCGCGGCCGCGAGCTTGAGACGACCCGCCCCCCCGGCCCCCTTTTCTGAAGGGAGGGGCGGGGTACAAGTTCGCGCGTCGTTTGTTCCGGGCGGTGCGCCTGTGCCTTTCTCCTGGCTCCGTTGGGGGTGCGGGGCCGGGGGGGTATGGTCCTTCGCGCCCGTCATCGCTTGCCCATCTGGAGCCGGCGCACGAGGTACTCGGAGAGCGCCACCTCGAGCGGCCGGTCGGTGAGCAGTTGCACGTAATCGACGCCGCTGCCGTCGCACCCGCGCTGGATGTCCGCGAGGTACTTCGTCACGATCCGCAGGTACGCCGGGCGCAGCAGGTGCGGCCGCGTCATCAGCTCTTCGAACCCTTCGAGGCCGATGAACCGGATGTTCCCGTCTAACGGGAACTTCACCTCGTCCGGGTGCAGCACGTGGAACAGGATCACCTCGTGCCCGCGGAACCGCAGGTGCCGCAGCGCCGCGAGAATCGGCTCGAGGTCTTCGAGGCAGTCGGAGATCAGGCACACGATCCCGCGGCGCCCGATGCGGTCCGCGACCTCGTCGAGCAGCGGCCCGATGCTGGTGCGGTCCTTGGGCTGCGTGTCTTCGAGCGTGTGCGTGATGGCGTTGATGTGCGCCAGCGAGCTGCTCGGCGGCAGCTCGGCCACCCACCCGGTGTTGAAGACGCGCAGCCCGACCGTGTCGCGCTGCCGGATGATCATGTACGACAGGGACGCGGCGAGGAGCTTGGCGAACTCCAGCTTGTTCGTCTCCCCGCGCCCGTACCTCATCGAGTTGCTGCCGTCCAGCAGCATGTGACAGGTGAAGTTGGTCTCCTGCTCGTACTGCTTGATGGTGTACCGCTCGGAGCGCCCGTAGCTCTTCCAGTCGATGTGCCGGATGTCGTCGCCGGGAACGTACTCGCGGTGCTGCACGAACTCGACCGAGAACCCCTTGTACGGGCTCTTGTGGTCGCCGACGCGCAGGCCCTCGACCACCTGCCGGGCTTTCATGCCCAGGGCTTCGGCGCGGGCCAGAACTTTGGGATCGAGGTAGCTTGGCATGGCTCTCGGTGGTCAGTCGTCAGCGGTCGGTGAGCAGGGCCGGCGGCCGCCCACGGTGGCACGACCGGCCACTGGCGACCGGCCGCCGAGAACTTTTCAAGCCGCCACCGCCTTCGCCGCGCTCTTCACCAGTTGGCGGATCACCTCATCGATTGTGACGCCCTCGCTCTGGGCCGCGAAGTTGAGGATGAGCCGGTGCCGCAGGATCGGCGTGGCGACCGCCACCACGTCGTCGCCGGCCACGTGGTTCGCGCCGCGGAGGAGCGCGTGGGCCTTCGCCGCGAGAATCAGGTTCATGCTGGCGCGCGGGCCGGCGCCCCA
>JBJSXS010000915.1:0-4248 GCA_046086545.1 Gemmata sp. | reverse complement strand
GACGCGGCGCACAAGCTGGGGCTGGTGCACCGGGACATCAAGCCGGCGAACCTGTGGCTCGAGGCGCCCAACGGTCGCGTCAAGGTGCTCGACTTCGGACTGGCGAAGCCGATCAGCAGCGAGACCGAGCTGACCAAGATCGGGGAAGTGAGGGGCACCCCCGCGTACATGAGCCCGGAGCAGGCGCGCGGGCTGGTGGTCGATCACCGCGCCGACCTGTACTCCCTTGGCGCGGTGCTGTACCGGCTGTGTACGGGCAAGACCCCATTCAACGGGCCGAACCTGATGTCCGTGCTGATGGCGCTCGGGACCGAAGACCCGGAACCGGTGCGGGAGCTGAACCCGAACGTGCCGCCGGCGCTCGCCGAGCTGATTCACCGGCTGCTCGCCAAGAAGCCGGACGTCCGACCGCAGACGGCCGTGGAAGTCGCGAAGCGGCTCCGCGGCATCCTGGACCAGTTGCTCGCGCCCAGTGCGCAGCCCGGTGGCGCATCGGACCCGCCGCCGGTGGTCGTTCACGCGCTGCCGTATCAACCGCCGGAGCTGGTGCCCATGTCGGTGACGGCGGGGCCCGCGCACGTGTTCGCGAACCTCGGCGCGGACGACGGCGGGGGGCCGAAAGTGACGGAGGCGGGCGCCGCCCCCGCGGCGCCTCGTCTGGAGCGCAAGACGGGCGGCGCGGGCGTGTGGGTCGCGGCAGGCGTGGCGGTGGCGCTGCCGGCCGTGACGCTCCTGGCGGCGGGCGCGGTGTTCCTTTCGAAGCGGGGCAACAGCAGCAAGCCGGATGAGGACGTGTCGGGGAAGACCGGTCCGAGGGGTCCGGGCGCGCCGGCGGAGCCGCTGCCGGCCACCTACAAGAACGGCATCGGCATGGAGTTCGTCAAGGTGCCGAGGGGCACAGCGTGGTTCGGCGGCGGGGGCGGCAGGCAGGGCGAGACGAAGGTGGATTTCAGGTACGACTTCTACCTGGGGAAGTACGAGGTGACCCAGGAGGAATGGAAAGAGGTGATGGGCCAGAAGGAATGGAAAGAGGTGATGGGCCAGACGCCGAGTCACTTCTCGCGCGCGGGCCGGGGCAAGGATGCGGTGAAGGACGTCCCGGACGATGAGCTGAAGAGGTTCCCGGTGGAAATGGTGTCGTGGGACGACTGCCAGAAGTTCGTAGTGCTGCTGAACGAAAAGGAGCCGCCGTCTGGCTGGGTGTACCGGCTGCCGAAGCAGAACGAGTGGGAGTACGCGTGTCGCGGTGGTCCGGTGGCCAAAGCCGAAAGCGCGTTCGACTTTTACTTCGCGAAACCCTCGAACACGATGCTGCCGGAACAGGCGAACGTTTTCAGCGTTTTGGGTCGGACCTGCAAAGTGGGCTCGTACGAGTCGAATCCGCTCGGGCTGTATGACATGCACGGAAATGTGCTCGAGTGGTGTGACGATGCCGACTTGGAGGCGGCCGTGGGGGTCACGTACCGGGCGGTCCGGGGCGGCGCCTGGGGCCACGGCAGCGCGTTGTGTGAGGCGTCAGAGCAGAGCTCGCGTGCGCCGTCGTGGAAGGTCAGCGGCCTCGGCTTTCGCCTCGCCCGCGTTCCGTCGGCCATGGCGAACAAGTGAAGTCGGCGGGCCGTTCTGTGCGGAACGGCGCGGAGGTCCGGCCCCGAGGCCGCGTCGACATGCGGTCAGCGGTTCCGGTCGATGCGGATCGGACAAAGTCTATCGCCGCCGTCAGGTTGGTATCGCTCGAGTCGTTTTCGAGAAGTTCCCGTTCGATGAGAAATCGAACATCTATCTATTCACCTTCATGCAAAACACGCTGTGGTCGCGTAACGGCACGCCCTGCCGCTCGAATCCCACCACGGGTCGAAGGCGACTATCGACCTTATAGGCGTTCTGGGGCGGCCGCCGAAGTACTCGCCCGCTCTCGTACGTTGCAACTGCGCGCCACTGTCGGCCGCGCACCCGAATGCGGTCCCTCGGTTGAAAAACGCGGTCCTGTACTCGGCCGCCCGGCCGGCAGACACAAATTCAATCGCCTGTGCGGTACACTCGGCTGCGATTGCCTCCAACAACGTACCGTGTTTTGCCGAGTGTAACCCGTCGTGGAGAGGTTCATTTGGTTTACACCGCCGTCGTGCTGGACTCCGAATCCGTTGCCAAGTTGAAAGCGCCCTTCGCCGTTCCCGAAGGCTGGGCGCCGCGGTTCCATCACATGACAATTAACATGGGTCCGGCGTCGATCGGGCCGGCGGCGGAGATGGTTGGGCGGGACGTCGAACTAACGGTCGTTTCCCTCGCCCGAAACGCCTTGGTCATGGCGGTCGGTGTGCAGTGTTCGACCCCGTCCTTGAACGTACATAAGCACATCACGGTTGCCGTCAACGAGTTGTGCGGCGGCACCGCAAGCATGAGCAACGACCTGACCGAATGGACGCCGGTCGCCCCCTTGGTCGTCCGTGGCGTTGTCGCCGAAGTGCCACCCAACTGAACGTACCGTCGAGCCGGGCGACACATCGCGTTACACCATGGCCGGCCGATTCCCGTTACGGGTTCGGCCCGGCGGGGCGCCTGAAGAACGAAATCGGCAGGATGGTGTGCGTCGCAGGAACACGAACGGCTCATGTACCGCGGCCGTGCCGAACCGCCGGGCCGCCCAGCGCCGGCCTCGGGCGGGCGCAATTCTTACGGTCGCGATGTTGCCTCGCCCGGTCACTCCAGATTAAAGTATCAGTCGGATTGTTCGCCTCGCACTCGGACCCTCCCTCACTCTCCGTTCCGGCTCCGCGCCGGGGAAGCACGCAATGGACCTCTTCAACCGCCGCGAGTTCATCAACCGTTCGGCGCTGCTCGCCGCCGCCGCCGCCGGTACCGGCGCCCGCGCCGAGGACAAGCCCGCGACCGCCGTCAAGGCGCAGGCCGACAAGCTCCGGGTCGCCGTCGTCGGCGTCCGCGGCCGCGGCATGAGTCACGTCGGCGGGTTTCTGGGCAAGAACAATTGCGAGATCACCACCGTCTGCGACTGCGACGAGGCCGTCATCGGCAACGCGATGAAGGCCATCGAGGGCAAACAGGGTAAGGCCCCGAAGTACGAGAAGGACATCCGCAAGGTCATCGAGAACAAGGACATCGACATCGTTTCCGTGGCGACGCCGAACCACTGGCACGCGCTGATGGCGGTGTGGGCGATGGAGGCCGGCAAGGACGTGTACTGCGAGAAGCCCGCGACGCACAACGTGCGCGAGGGCGCGATCATGACCGCGGCGGCCCGCAAGTACAAGCGCATCTGTCAGGTGGGCACCCAGAGCCGCAGTAACCCGGGCATGCGCGATGCCATCGCCTACGTGAAGAGCGGCAAGCTCGGCAAGGTCGATCTGGCCATCGGCCTGTGCTACAAGCCGCGGGGCAGCATCGGCAAGGTGGACGGCCCGCAGCAACCGCCCAAGTCGATGGACTACGACCTGTGGTGCGGCCCGGCCCCGATGAAGGCCCCGCACCGCAACACCAAGAGCGGGACCGTCCACTACGACTGGCACTGGATCTGGGACTTCGGCAACGGCGACCTGGGCAACCAGGGCGTCCACGAGATGGACAAGGCCCGCTGGGGCCTCGGCAAGACCGCCATGCCGAACACCGCGTTCAGCGTCGGCGGCCGGTTCGGGTACGTCGATGACGGCGAGACCGCGAACACCCAACTGTGCGTGTTCGACTACGGCGACGCGAAGATGATCTTCGAGGTCCGCGGGCTGACCACGGACGCGTACAAGGGCGCGAAGGTCGGCAACATCTGGGTCGGCACCGACGGCTACGTGGTGTGCCCGAGCTACAACAGCGGCTTCGCCTACGACAAGGCCGGCAAGGAGGTCGCCAAGTTCAGCGGCGGCGGCGACCAGAACCACTTCGACAACTTCGTGAAGGCGGTCCGCAGCCGCAAGCACGAAGACCTGAACTGCGACATCGCCGAGGGCCACCTGTCGGCGGCGCTGTGCCACCTTGCCAACATCAGCTACCGGCTCGGCGAGGAGCAGGTCGTCGGCCGGGCCGCGGCGGTCAGCAACGACAAGGCCGTGAACGAGTTCGCCGCCGCGATGCTCGCGCACCTGAAGGCCAACAAGGTGGACGTGGACGGCGCGAAGGGCCGGTTCGGCACGCTGCTCCAGATCGACGCCAAGACCGAAAAGTTCGTCTCGCCGAACAAGGAACTGGCCGACAGGGCCAACGCGCTGCTGTTCCGCGAGTACCGCAAGGGCTTCGAGCTCAAGG
>JBJSXS010000914.1:0-3020 GCA_046086545.1 Gemmata sp. | reverse complement strand
ACAAGGCCGTCCGGCACGCGTGGCACCCGTTCGCCACCGACGCGAGCGTGCTCGAGAACATGGGTCTCATCTACGACGAGGTGCGCGACACGTTCGCGGCGCTCAACATAATCAGCGCGAGTGAAATCGCGGAGCAGCGCGAACTGCTCCGCGCCCTGCCGGTGGGCGACCTGCCCGCAGTTTGGGGCCTGCACCAGGTGACGGCGCTCACGTGAGCGGCCGGCGGCTCGGGAGCTGTCCACTCACGAAGCCGCCGCCCGCACAGAATCATCACGGCGCCGCCGTCAGCTTCCAGCCCTTCTCGCTCGCCTCAAGTCCCTGACAGCCGGCGAACTCGTCGTACACCTTCTCCATCTCCTCGATGGAGTCGAAGTACCCGATGATGTACGCGGCTCCGAACGTCTCGCCGGCCCTCACCGGTCGCCCGCCGATTTCCTGGATCATGCACACGTAGCCGCGCTGGTGGCACCACGCCTCGTACACGACCGCGGGATCGAGCGTCATGCCGGCGAGCCACGGGCCCTCTTTCCCGGTCTTCGGGTCACGGATGTGGTACGCGCGGATCAGGCGCTTCGGCACCTTCGTGTCGTCGCGCCAGTACCGGAACCTCTCGTCCGGTGCGAAATCCTTCTCGAACTCCTTCGACGCGACCTTGCCATGATAGCTCAGATACACTTCGCTGAACGTGTCGCCGCTCTTGTGCTTGATGTGTCCGGGCAGGTCGGTGCGCAGGAACATCGCCTCGCTCGCGTTCTTCGCCGTGATCTTGTCGGCCGAAACGAAGTACCGCTTGCCGTGCGGGAACACGACGGTCTGCTCCCACTTCGAGCCGGTCTTCTTGCCGGGGGCCGCAAGCGTGTACGCGTACTCCTGCTTCACCGCGACGAAGTCTGTACCGGTGATCACGGTCGGTTTCAGCTCTTTCGCCTGGGTGCAGATCTGCGGCCCCTCGATGCTCCGCTTCGCGACCTTGCCGTGATAGAGGTTGTTGAACACGTAGGGCAAGTCGCCGGCGAGCTTGTCGCGGTACGCCTCGTCGCTTCCGGGCTCCATGATCCAGTCAACGATGTCGAGCCCGAAGCCGAGGTCGCGGGCGCCGGTCTTCGAGTCGAGCAGGCTCCCGGCCTCGACGCCACTGACGTAGCCTTTCTTCTTGACACTGGCTTCGATGAGCCCGCCGGTTACGCGGATGCGGTTGCCGTCCTCGGTCACCTTGAACCGAGGCGGTTGCTCCGCGGCCGGGACCGCGCCCAGGAGGGCAACGAGTACGCCGCCTAGCGGGAGAAGGTGTCGCAGCATTCGGAGACTCCGTTGCTTACAGAAGGAGAGCGAGCCGCTCCACCATCCAGCACTCGCTACCGCTGTATAGTTCGCAGGTTCCTACAAGCCGGTAGTTGCGCCGGCCGCGGGTACGGTTGCAACGCGCCCCACAAAAGGCCGTTCCAACCCCGGCACCGTCCTCGCCAGAGGAAGGCAGGTAGGTTGCGGATTACGAGAACAGAGCGGACCGGGGCGAAAGCTCTGGTTCTCGTTCCGTACCGCCATTGCACTCGAGCGCGGCGCGGAGTGCAATGTGCGAAGGCTCACTTCAGCAGTTCGCGCACGCGCTCTTTCAGGCGGACGAGGCCCGCGTCGAACTTCGACTGGCCGTCGGGGTCGTTGCGGTTCGGCAAGCCCTCGTACATCGCGCGAATCACACCGGCCCCGTCCACGACGACGAGACGCGAGCCGTGGTCGAACAGGTCACCCGCCGGCGCGCCCGGGTCGGGGTTGCGCGTCACCGCCTGCTTGAACCGCTCTTGCAGCAACTGGTGAATGGTCTTTTCGTCGCCGGTCAGGAACAGCCAGTGGTTCGGGTCGGCGCCACGGGCGTTGGCGTACTCGTTGAGCGCCCGTCGGTCGTCGTGCGTCGGATCGACGGTGAACGTGACCAGCTTCAACTTACCGCCCTTCAGTTCCCCCCCGAGGTCGCGCTGGAGGTGCTGCATCGCGGTGGTAACGGCCGGGCACGTGCCGGTGCAGCGCGTGAACACGAACGACGCGACCCACACCTGCCCGCGCAGGTCTTTATCGGTCACTCGCTTCCCGCCGCGGTCGGTCAGTTGGAACTCGCCGACGGGGTAGTCCAGGTCCGGCTCTTGGGTGGGTCGCGTCGGCGCGCGGGTCCCGCCCCACGCGCCACAGCCGACCACGACGAGCGCGACGAACGGGAACAGCCGGCGGGTCATTTTCATTTCACCAGAAGGGCATCGACCATCAGCAGCGCGAACACACCCGGCAGGTAGAAGAGCGAGGAGTGCAGCACCTTCCGCGCGTTGCGGTCGGTGCGGTCGCGGGCGAACTCGACGGCGCGGCGCAGGAACAGGGCGCCGAACACGGTGGACCCGACGCCGAACAGCCAGCCGCCGAGACCGGTCATCGGGACGAGGAACCCGAGCGGCAAAAGCGCGGCCGCGGTCAGCACCATGACGACCGCTGTGCCCTTGCCCGTCGGGTCGCAACCGGGAAGCATCTTCAGCCCGCCGGCGGCGTAGTCCGTGCGGTACATCCACGCGATGGCAAGGAAGTGCGGGATCTGCCACAGGAACAGGATCGCGAACAGGGCCGCGGCCGCTTCCCAGCCGGCCCCGCCGCTCCATCCGGTCGCGGCGTACCAGCCGATCACGGGCGGCAGCGCCCCGGGCACCGCGCCGACGGCGGTGTTCCACGCCGTCTTCTGCTTCATCGGGGTGTAGACGAACGCGTAAGCGACGAACGTGACCGCTGCCGCGACGGTGGCTGCGGGGCTCACGGTACCCGCGAGGTACGCGAGGCCCGCCCCCGCGAGGCCCGCGCCGAAAGCCGCGGCCTCTTCCGGTTTGATGCGGCCGGCCGGCAGCGGGCGCTTCAGCGTGCGCCGCATCCGCGCGTCGATGCGGCGCTCGAACAGCTGGTTCAGCGCGCTGCCCCCGGCCGCGACGAGGCCGGCGCCGACCAGCGTGTTCAGGAGGACGCGCCACTCCGCCGCGCCGCCGGCCGCG
>JBJSXS010000913.1:0-2687 GCA_046086545.1 Gemmata sp. | reverse complement strand
GCGCGTAGCTCATGCCCGCGTGGACCGGGCTGAGCCCGCGGAGCTCGTTCCACAGCACCTCCGGGTCGGGCGCCCCCCAGTCGTGGCCCAGGCGCCGCGCGAAGTCGAAGATGATCTGCACGTCGTCGCGCGCCCCGGGCGGCGGGCTGACCGCCTTGCGGACCCGCTGCACGCGGCGCTCGCTGTTGGTGACGGTCCCGTCCGACTCGCACCACGCGGCGGCGGCCGGCAGCACGACCTGTGCGAGTTCCGCGGTCTTCGTCAGGAAGATGTCCTGCGCGATCATGAAGTCGAGGCCCTCGAGCAGCTTCTTCGCGTGGTGCTGGTCGGCCTCGGACTGCAGCGGGTTCTCGCCGATCACGTACAGCGCGCGCAGCTCCTTGCGGCCCATCGCTTCGAACATCTGTGTCAGGTTCCAGCCGCGCTGCGGCGGGATCTTGGCGCCCCAGGCGCGCTCGAACTTCTCGCGAAACGCGTCCACCTCGACGTGCTGGAACCCGGGGAGCCGGTCCGGCAGCGCGCCCATGTCCCCCCCGCCCTGCACGTTGTTCTGCCCGCGGAGCGGGTTCAGCCCGCACGCGTACTTGCCCACCTTCCCCGTCAACAGCGCGAGGTTGCACAGCGACAGGACGTTGTCAACGGCGTTGTGGTGCTCGGTGATGCCGAGCGTCCAGCAGATGACGCCCGTGCGGGCCCGCGCGTACGCGTGCGCCATCTCGCGGATCACGCCCGCGGGCACCCCCGTCTCCCGCTCCGCGCGATCGAGCGTGTACGGCTCCACGGCCGCCTTGTACGCATCGAAGTTCAGCGTCGCGTGAGCGACGAACTCCCTGTTCTCCAACCCGGCGGCGATGATCTCGCGCCCGACCGCGTTCGCCAGAGCGATGTCGGACCCCACGTCGAGCCCGAGCCACGCGTCGGCCCACTTCGAGGAGCTGGTGCGCCGCGGGTCGATCGAGTATAGTCGCGCGCCGTTGTGGACGCCCTTCAGCAGGTGGTGGAAGAAGATCGGGTGCGTCTCGCGCGCGTTCGAGCCCCACAGGAGGATCACCTCCGTGCGCTCGATTTCGGAGTACGAGTTGGTGCCGCCGCCCATGCCGAAGACTGTCGCCAGACCGACGACGCTCGGGGCATGTCAGGTGCGGTTGCAACTGTCGATGTTGTTGCTTCCGATCACCGTGCGGATGAACTTCTGGGCCGCGAAGTTCATTTCGTTGGTGCTCTTCGAGCAACTGAACACGCCCACCGCCTTCGGGCCGTGCTGCCGCACCGCGCGCGTGAGCCCTTCGGCGGCCCGGTTCAGCGCTTCGTCCCAGGTGGCGACCCGGAGGCGACCGTTCTCGCGGACGAGCGGTTCGGTGAGGCGCAGGTACCGCGCGCCGCGCTTGCTAGGGGGGATCGGGTTCATGTCAGGTGAGCCGTGGTGTAGAATCGTGCTGTATGAGCGATCATACCGGAGCGCCGGAGGCAAACAATCCGTTATCGCCCGCAATCAGCGAGGCGGTCGCCCCGGTGCGTGCCCTGACCCTCACGTGCGGCGGCCCGGGAGCCGAGCGCGACGACACGGTCGCGGTCGAGGCTCCGTTGGAGGTTCGCATCGGCGGCCGCGCGGTTACGGTCCTCATGCGGACCCCCGGGACCGACGCGGAACTCGTTATGGGCTTCCTGTTCGGTGAGGGAGTCATCGCCGACGCCGACGACGTTCTCTCGATCGAGCGCCCCACGGGCGCGAGCGGACCGGACCGCGAGAACGTTCTCGAGGTGTGGCTGGCGGTCGCCCGGCGCCCGGTGGAGGCGGACCGGTTGTTCTTCAGCAACTCAAGCTGCGGGCTTTGCGGAAAGCGCACGCTCGACTCGGTGGAGGTCCGAGCGGCGCCGGTGTCGGCGGCGCTCACCGTCTCCCGCGACGTGCTGTCGCAACTGCCCCCGCGCCTCCGCGCGTCACAGCCGGCCTTCGGCCGCACGGGCGGGGCCCACGCGTCCGGGCTGTTCACGGCTGCCGGCGAGCTCCTCGCCGTTCGCGAAGACGTGGGCAGACACAACGCGCTCGACAAACTCGTCGGCTGGGCGCTCGACCAGGGCCGCGTGCCGCTGGCGGAGTTCGTGCTGCTCGTCTCGGGGCGCGTGAGTTACGAGTTGGTGCAGAAGGCCGTCACCGCCGGCATCCCGGTGGTCGCGGCGGTCGGCGCGCCGTCCTCGCTCGCGGTCGCTCTGGCCCAGCGATTTGGGGTGACGCTCGTCGGGTTCTTGCGCGAAACGAGCCTGAACGTCTACGCGCACGCCCACCGAATCACCGAGTAACGCGGAAACGGTTACCCGCGTCGGTCACGTCGTGTTAAAGTGCGGGCCGCCCACACCGGAGGCCCGCATGTCAGCCGCCCCACCCCGCGCGTCGCTCGTCGCGCTGCTGATCGCCCTCGCGGGCACACCGCCCGCACCCGCGCAGCCGCCTGAAAAGCGCCCGCTCGCCGTCGAGGACCTGTACAAGCTCGACGCCCCGCGCGACGCCGCACTCGCGCCCGACGGCAAGGCGCTCGTCTACTCGCGGCAGTGGATCGACGCGAAAGACAAGCTCGAGCGGTTCGCGCTGTGGCGCGTGGCGGGCGACCGCGCGAAGCGCGAACCGGTGGAGGCGGGCCAGCCCGACGGGCGCGCCCCGGTGTTCTCCCCGGACGGCAAGTGGATCG
>JBJSXS010000912.1:0-6432 GCA_046086545.1 Gemmata sp. | reverse complement strand
ACTCGGGGCGGTGAAGGTGAACGGCGCGTCCCCGCTCGCGTCGGTGGTGACGTTCAGAAATCCGAGGTACGTCTGCCCTTGGCCGAAACCGGAGGCGTCGCGCGCGGTGTTGGAGAAAAACTCGACACGGAAACTGCTGTTTGGGGTGCTGTGCAGGCTGCCAAACGCCTGGTTGCCCACGACCGACGAGATCACCGGGTAGTTCTGCAGCCCGTTCGGACCGGTGTCCGCGTCGAGGTTGTCGTTGGCCGTGACCCCGGCAGGGCCAAGATCGATCCCGAGCCTGCGGTTGCTAACGATCGAGTTGCCCAGCACCGAGTTGTTCTGCGGCAGGGTGCCAAAGAACCCGGCTGAGATTTCCACCCCGATTCGATTGAACGCGATCAAGTTACCCGCACCGGCGACCAGACCTCCGATCACGTTATTATTCGCTCCGGAGCTGATCAACACGCCGGCCGCCTCATTATCGAGACCGACGGTGCCGCTCACGTCGGTACCGATGAAGTTACCCTGAACCGTGTTGCCCGTGGCAGTCTGGTTGACCTGGACGCAGGAGTTGCTGCCTGAAATTACGTTCCGCTCCGCGGCGCTCGTTCCGCCGATGCGGTTGTTCGACGCACCCCCCGTGATGATCACGCCGATCCTGTTTATGATTTGGCGTGTACCGGTGGCGTCCGTACCGATGTAGTTGCCCGCGACGACGTTGTTCGACGTGCCCGGGTCTGCGATGTACACTCCGCCAAGTCCGGAACCCGAGATGACGTTGCGGGCGCCCGGCGACGTCCCACCGATGTTCGCCCCGGTGGCTCCTCGCTTGATGCACACGCCGGAGCTAACGATCGACGCACCGGTGTTGCTGGTTGAGTCCAGACCGATGTGGTTGCCGATGATCGACGCGTTCGTGGCCCCGGACCCGGTAATCAGGATGCCGTCCGCCGAACTGCGGAGGATGGCAAGCGAGGAGATGACGACGTTCGGGCCGGTGATGACAAACGTGCGAAACTTCTTGGCGTCCCCGCTGACCGTGATCACCGGGGTCCCGGCGAACCCGGTCCCGGTGGTGCCGTCAATGGTCACGCTGCGGGTGATGGTGTCGAGGTTGCTCGTCAGGGTGATCGTGCCACTCAACCCTGTAAAGTTGATCGTATCGCTCGTGCCGTACGCCCCAACCGCGACCACGTCGCCGTTGATGTTGGCCCCCCCGTTGATCGACTGGACGGCCTCCCGAAGTGAAACGAGCCCGTCCACCGCGACCGTGTCGTTAAGCGTGGTGACGGTGATGGCCGCCGGGACGCTGCGATCTTCGAGCACTTCAACGGACAGGAGGTTGCGCCGGGTTCGCGACGTCATGGGAAAGCCTCGGGGAGTCCAGCAAGGGTTTGGCGCCGAACGATCACTACAACCGGTTGAGACATCAATCGGACCGCGCGGCGATACCTTTCACGAAGTACGTTATAACACATTAATCAGCGCCGGGTGCCGCTTGTATATTTGCAAGTCCTTATGCCTGAACAACTCAAGAGGGACAGCACGACAAAGACCCGGCCCGGGTCGCGCGTCACAGACCGGCGTTGACGAACGCACGGGCAGACACCACCGGATTGCTCGCGGAAGACCTTACGGCCGTCTCCTTCGCACCCGGCTCCGAGGCGCCGCTCGGCACCCTGCGCTCGCCTCAACGGCCCTGATACACCCTTGCGCCAGGCCATAGCGGGACCGGATGCAACGCGGTCGCCGGCCCGGCACCTCAGGGGACGACAACTGGGCCGCCCGCGGGCCGTGAATGCGCACGAGCTCGATCCACCCCGAACGGCGACGCGCCGTCGCATCCCGCCGGGGCGGTGTCGTGGGTCCCGAATTTACCGACCGGGTCGCGGTCTGCGGCCGGCTCGAACAGACGAGTGCGAGGCCGCCGGGCGACAGCCGGCGGCGAGAACGAACGGTCTCACTGCGCCCGCCGGTGGTTCGATGCGGGCAAGGGCCCGCTCGGGGCCTGCCCGCACCTGCGAACGTCCGGCAGACAGGGCGGCCGGGAGGCCGCCGGAGGCCCGTCCAATCACGGCTTGACTTTGACGTGGAACCCGGCCTTGTTGAGCGCCTTGACCAGTTCGGCGGCGTCGAACTCGCCGGTCACCTCGGCGGTGGCGTCCCTCGACTTGGCGTTGTCGCCGGTCACGCCCTTCACGTCCTTGATCGCGGCCCGGAACGACTTGACGCACCCCGGACAGGAGTTGTGGAAGCCGGTCACCGTGAGCGACTTGACGGCCCCCGGCTTGACGCCGCTGTCGTCCTTGAAGGCGAAGCCCTTCGCCCCGCCGGTGTCGCCGTGGAAGCCCGCCGCCGCCAGGGCGTCGAGCGCCTTCTGCGCCGCCTTCGCGTCCGCCGCGGTGAACTTCGCGGCCGCGGCCTTCTGATCGACCGTGACGCCGCTGACGCCTTCGACCTTCTTGAGGGCCTCCTCGACCGCCTCGGCGCACCCCGGGCAGCACATGTGGACGCTCTTCAGCTCGACCTTCGTCTCGGCCGCGCGCACGGGCGCGGCCCAGGCCAGCGCGCCGACCGCGACGGCCACCACAGCAAACTTCGTCATCGTTCGCCCTCCGGTGAGTTGGGGCACGGAACCAGGAGTCGCGCCCGCTGTCGAGCTTTGTACGAGGTATCGCGCGGGACATCGACCGCCCCGCGTGCGGCGCGCCCCCTCCCTCGCAAATTATCCGCCCGCGCCCGCGGTGCGCTGACAGTGACGGGCCCCGGGCCCCATGCCCCGCGCGTGGGGGCGGATGTTCGAGCGCTCCGGGGCGTTGCGGGGCGTGAGCGACTCGGCGCGGCTGCGACCCGACACGGCCGCGCGAGCCCGGTCCCGGCGCGGCCGGCGCGCCCGTCCCGCGCTTTGGCGGGCCGGCGGTCAAAAACCCTGCACCCGAGCGGTCCCCTCTATCGCCGGGGTTCGGCCTGTGGTAAAGTTGCGCGGTCGAGCCCGCTTGCCGCCCGCCGCCCCGCCCCGCCGCCCCTGCCAAGGTCGAGAAGCACCCGATGACCGCCTCCCGGTTGACCCGCTTCCTCCTCGCCGCCGGCCTGCTGTTCGCCGGCGCCGCGCCCGCCGCGGCCGCGGACCCCTACCGCGAGAAGGTCCTGCCGTTCCTCAACGCGTACTGCGTCTCGTGCCACAAGGCCGACAAGAAGAGCGGGGAGCTCGACCTCACGAAGTTCGACACCGCCGCGAAGATCCTGGACGACTTCCGCCAGTGGGAGCACGTCGTCACGTTCGTGAAGAAGGGCGAGATGCCGCCGGCGAAGGCCAAGCAGCCGACGCCCGAGGCGCGGGCGGAAATGATCGCGGCTCTGGAGAAGGTTCTCGCGGCCGAGGCCCGTAAGCTCGCCGGCGACCCGGGCGCGGTGCCGCCGCGGCGCCTGACGAACGCGGAGTACGACTACACGATTCGCGACCTGACCGGGTCCGACATCGGGCCGGCCAGGACGTTCCCGAAGGACCCGGCGTCCGGCGAGGGGTTCAGCAACACCGGCGAGGCGCTCACCGTGTCGCCCAGCCTGTTCAAGAAGTACCTCGGCGCGGCCGAGCAAGTTGCGGACCACGCGGTGCTGACCACCGACGGCCTGCGGTTCGCCCCGCACCCGGTCGTGGCGTTCGCCGACCGGCAGAAGTTTTACGAGTCGCAAATCATCCGGTTCTACCGCGCGCACGCGGTCGAGCAGGAGCGGTACCTCGCGGCGCTGTGGCTGTACCGGCACCGCGGGGCCGCGTCGAGGGGGGCGACCGTCGAGGCGTGGGCGGCCGAGCGCGGGCTGAGCGCGAGGTACGCCCGGCTGCTCTGGGACGCCGTGGAGGGCAAGGCCGACGACACGTTCTTGCTGGGCTGGCTGCGGGCGCGCTGGGCGGCCCTGCCCGCCCCCGGGGCCGCGGCCGAGCCGAACGCCGCCGACGTGCAGGGCGCGGTGAAGGTGCTCGCGGCCGAGGCCCGACAGCTCGGGAGGGAGCTCGCGCCGAAGGAAACGGAGGCCATCGTCGCCAACGCCGGCAACGGCCCGATCGACCACCTCGCGCGGCGCCGCAAGACCGCCGACACGCGCGACACGTTCGACGCGGCCGCCCTCACCGGGCAGAGGGCGACGGTCGAGTACAAGAACGTGACCGAGCTGAAGGCCGTCAAGCTCGTCATCCAGGTCGGCGACGTCGGTGCGGCGAAGGCCGAGGGGTTCGTGGTCGTGAAGGGGACGTTCACGACGACCGCGGCCACGGCCGACAACCGCAAGAAGTGGGCGCTCCGGGAGCTACTGGCCCGCCACGCGCCGGACACGTTCAAGGCGCTCGCGTTCGGCCAGAACCCCGACCCGAAGGGCGACAAGATCGACGAGGAGTCGTTCGTCCTGAGGGCCCCAGCGGTGCTGGAGATCGAACTGCCGCCGCGGGCGTTCCCGCTGTCGGGCAAGGGGAGCGTCACCTGCACGACCGAGTACCGGCTGGACCGCGGCACCCCGGGCCTCGCGGCCGTGCGGGTGGCCGAGCGCGCGGCCGACGGGCCGCCCGCGGTCCGCCCGCTGATCGACCCCAGGAACCCCGCCGCGGCGCGGTTCGAGGCGTCGGCGGGGGCGTTCTGCCGGCTGTTCCCCAACCGCTTCTTTTACGTCGATGACACGCGCGGGCTGTCCGCCGGGTTCCACCTGATCGAAGGGTTCTTCCGCGACGACCGGCCGCTGTGCCGCTCCGTGCTGAGCGAAGCCGAGGGCGCCGAACTCGACCGCCTGTGGCGCGAGCTGTATTTCGTCACCGGCATCTGGGAGAAGATGCTCCGCGGGTTCGTGTTCTTCGAGCGGTCGGAGCGGAACTTCCTGAAGCACCCCGACTTCGACGGCTTCAAGGAGGAGGACCCCGAGCTGGTCAAGGACTCCACGCTGGCCCGGTTCCAGGAGACGTACCTCCGGCGGGCGGGCGTGAAGCTGACCGGCGACGACCTCGCGAAGCACCCGATCAGCGTGTTCTTCGCCGACGTGCGGCAGGGCCTGACGGGGCACGCCGCGGCGCTGAACAGGGCCGAACCGCTGTACCTGCGTGACCTCCTGGCGTTCGCGGAGCGGGCGTACCGCCGGCCGCTGACCGACGCCGAGCGCAAGAGGCTCGAGGCGAGCTACGCCGAGACCTGCCGCGACCCGGGGCACGGCACCGAGGCGGCGTTGCGGGCCACGGTCACGCGCAGCCTGGCGTCGCCGCACGTCCTGCTGCGGTTCGAGCCGACCCCGGCCGGCCGGTCGGTCGCCCCGCTGCCCGACCTGGCGCTGGCGTCGCGTCTCAGCTACTTCATTTGGTCCGGGCCGCCGGACGCGGAACTGCTGGGCCTGGCGACCGCCGGCAAGCTCCGCGACGAGCGGACCCTGCGGGCCCAGGTGCGGCGCATGCTGAAGGACCCCAAGGTGAGCCGGTTCGCGCTGGAGTTCTTCGGCCAGTGGCTCGGGCACCGCGGGTTCCTCACCGAGGAGGCGGTCAACCGGCAGGCGTTCCCGGCGTTCGATGACGCGCTCAAGGTGGCGATGTTCGAGGAGCCGACGCGCCTCATCACCGACCTGATCCAGAGGGGCCGGCCGATCACGGACCTGCTGGACGGCGACACCACGTTCGTGAACGGGAAGCTGGCCGCGCACTACGGGCTGCCGTTCACCGGCGCCGCCGACGAGTGGCACGAGGTCAAGGGCCTGCGCGAGAGGGGCCGCGGCGGGGTGCTGGGCATGGCGGTGTTCCTCACGAAGAACTCGCAGCCGCAGCGCACCAGCCCGGTGAAGCGCGGGTTCTGGGTGGTCCACAAGGTGCTGGGCGAGCACATCCCGCCGCCGCCGCCGGACGTGGCCGTGCTGCCCGCGAAGGAGACCGACGGCGGCAAGACCGTGCGCGAGCTGCTCAAGCTGCACGTCGCGGACGCGAAGTGCGCGAGCTGCCACCAGCGGTTCGACCCGGTGGGGCTGTCGATGGAGGGCTTCGACCCCATCGGCCGCGCGCGGGCCAAGGACCTCGCCGGGCGCCCGGTGGACAACGCGGTGCCACTGCCCGACGGGCGGACCGCGCGCGGGGTGCCCGAGTTCGGCTCGCACCTCGCCGCCAACCGCAGGGCCGAGTTCGCGCACACGCTGTGCCAGAAGTTCCTCGGCTACGCGCTCGGCCGCTCGCTCCAGCTGTCCGACCAGCCGCTGCTCGAGGAGATGGAGGCGCGGCTGGCGGCGGACGGCTACAACCTCGCGGCGCTGTTCGAACTGGTGGCCGCAAGCCCGCAGTTCCGCACGCAGCGGTGCACAGACTTCACGCCCGCCAACTTCCAAACGCGAACCCCAACCGGAGGCCAGAAGTGACCGCCAACCCGATCTCGCGCCGGCTCGCCCTCAAGGGCATCGGCGCCACCGTCGCCCTGCCCTGGCTGGAGTCGGCCG
>JBJSXS010000911.1:0-8486 GCA_046086545.1 Gemmata sp. | reverse complement strand
GCACCTTCGACCTGGGACCCGCTGCCACCCCCGGACCCGAGAGTGAAAAAGAAAACCCCCGCCCGGGTGAGGGTACCGGGCGGGGGGATCGGACCGGGTGAACGGGATACCCGGTCCGATTCAGCTCGTGGTACGCTTACTTGCAGCAGCCGGCGGCGGCCCCGCAGGCGGCCGGGTCGGCGCACCCGCAGTCAGAGCCGTGGCTCTTGCACTTGCTGAACTTGGCCTTGATCCCGCCCATGCCGCTCTTGATGCGGTCGAGCAGGCCGGCCTTCGCGCAGCTGTCGCACCCGTTCCCGCAGGCCGGGGCGGCGATCGCCACGTCCTTCTCGACCTCCTTGGCGACCATCTTGCAGACCTTCACCTTCTCCTGCACCGGGACGCACTCGGTGACGTTCCGGGTGGCCTGGTAGGCAACGCACTTGCGCACGTTGATGGTCTTGGTCACCGTCTCGACGGTCGGCACGCAGCGGGTCTTGCACACCGTGACGGGCACGGTCTTGGTGACGCACTCGTAGGCGCAGACGGTCTTCTGGACCGGGCGGCACTCGAAGGTGCAGACGGTCTTGGTGACCGGCACGCACTCGGCCACCTTCTTGCACACGGTGACCGGCTCGCACACCGTCTCACTGTGCTTCTCGGTGCGGCACCCGCTCACCGTGCGCGGGCACGCGGTGTAGCACGGGTCGCAGCACGCCTTGATGCGGTCCGCGAAGCTCGGCCCCTTGGTCTCGCAGAACGGCACCTGCACCTTGTGCGTCACCGTCTTGCTCTTCATCTCGGTGACCATCACCGTCTTCCAGTGCGTCTCGTTCACGGTGATCGTCTTCTGCACCGGGACGCGCTCGGTGACGGTGCGGTTCTCGGTCACGTTCTCGGTGACCAGCTTGTTCACCGTCACCTGGGAGGTGACCACTTCCGGCACGCACTCCCACTTGTGGGCCGTGTAGTTCTCCTGACGCGTCACCGGCTTCATCACGGTGACCGTCTCTTCGACGTAGGTGGGCACCCACTCGGTGACCTTCACCTTTTGGGTCGGCGCCGCGTGCGCGGTGCCCGCCCCGGCGGCCGGCGCGGTGGCGCACGGGTCGCACGCGTCCTTCTTCTTGAACAGCTTGCCGCAGAACGCGTGCGCGTCCCCGGCCGCCAAACCGATCAAGCCCGCACATGCGGCGGTCATGATCCACGTCTTGATACGCAGAACACTCATGGTGACCCCTCTACTGCTTCCGGGTTTAGCACCCCGCCACGGTCGCCGCGACCGTCCATTCGCCGCTGACCACGGCCGTGGACCCCAGTGTGCTAGCGATAGATATGACAGCGCCGTGCAGCTTGGGAAAGCGAACCAAGTCCGGCAAGGCGCGGAAAATCGTTAATCTGCGTGGCAATCTGACGGCTGGCAAAGGGCGCACGGTTATTCGGGTCCTGCGCGTCAGCGAAAGACGCGCGGTCCTCCGGGATCGCACCCCTCCCCGCACGGGCCGCGCGGGCGAACAGCTTCGCGCACCGCTACAACCAGAACCCGGTTGCCGCGGCCTCCCGAAGGGGCGAAAAGGGGAGGAAAGGGCCGCCGCACGATTTCGCCGCTTCGGAACTTGCAACTTGGCACGCCGGGCGAACGCGAGTAGCATCGCTTGGCTCTCACTCGCGCTGCCAAAGGGCCTCACATGCCGTTCGCCGTGTACGTTCAGAACCTGGACCCGTTCGGGGTGCCGGTGCTCTCCACGATTGTCGCCGCGCTGCCGGTCCTGGTACTCTTCTACCTGCTCGTCGGGCGGCGGTGGCTCGCGAGCTGGGCCGGGGCCGCCGGCGCGGCCCTCGCGATCCTGCTCGCGTGGCTCGTGTACCGCATGCCGCTCCAGATGGCCGGCGCGTCGTTCGTCTACGGCGCGGCGTTCGGCCTGCTGCCCATCGGCTGGACCGTGTTCGCCGCGATGCTGCTGTACAACGTGACCGTCGAAACCGGGCAGTTCACCCTCATCCGCCGCTCCATCGGCGGGCTGAGCCAGGACGCGCGCATCCAGGCGGTGCTGATCGGGTTCGCGTTCGGCGCGTTCATGGAGGGGGCCGCGGGCGCCGGCTCGCCCGTCGCCATCTGCGGCGCGATGCTGGTGGGGCTCGGCGTGCCGCCGTTCCGCGCCGCGGTCATCTGCCTGATCGCGAACACGTCGCCGGTGTGCTACGGCGGCTTGGGGGTGCCGATCATCACCCTCGAAACGTCCAGCGGGGTGAACGTGGACAAGATCAGCATCATGTGCGGGCACCAGCTGCCGTTCCTGTCGTGCCTGATCCCGTTTTACATGGTGAAGTGCATGTGCACGTGGCGCCAGACGCTGGCGATCTGGCCCGCGCTGCTGGTCGGCGGCGGCTCGTTCGCGGTGTTCCAGTTCTTCTTCGCCACCGCGCACGCCTACGGGCTGCCGCCGATCTGGCAGCTCACCGACATCGGCGGCGGGCTGTTCTCGCTGGTCACGCTCGCGCTGTTCCTCAAGTTCGTGTGGAAGCCGCGCGACGAGTGGCGGTTCCCCGAAGAAGCGATCGCGGCGCCGCCGCCCGCGGCGAGCGCGCCGCACGACCCGCACGCGGAACACGCGAAGGAAGAGGTGGCGGCGCTACTCGGCGGGCCGAAAACGCCCGGAGCCGAAGCCCCGCTCACGTTCGGCTCCGTGACCTGGGCGTGGATGCCGTGGATCCTGATGGCGGTGTGTCTGGTGGGCTGCGGGTACGTCAAGCACCTGGAGAAGGAGAAGGGGGCCGCGCTCGACCTCGGCGGCGGGCTGCAGTCGTACTACGACGTTGACATCCCCGGGCTGCACAAGCGGGTCGAGCGCGCCGCGCGACTCGTTCCGCCGGGCACGCCGGACGACAAGAAGCTCGAACCCGCGGTGTTCAAGTTCACCTGGCTCACGGCCCCCGGGACTCCCGTGCTTGTTGCGGCGCTGGCGTCGATGGTGTTGCTCAGGGTGTCGGGCGCCCAGTTCTTCGCGGTCTGGCGCAAGACCGCGCACCAGATGCGCATCCCGATCCCGACCATCGCGTTCATGCTGGGCCTGAGCTACGTCACGAAGTACGCGGGCATGGACGCGACGCTCGGGGTGGCGTTCGCGGCGACGGGCGTGATGTACCCGTTCTTCGCCGCGATGCTGGGCTGGCTCGGGGTGTTCCTGACCGGCACCGACGCGGGCAGCAACGCGCTGTTCGGCGGGCTGCAGAAGATCACCGCCACCGAGGTGTGGAACGCGCACAGCACCGGGGCCATGAGCAACCTGTCGCTCGACCAGGCGCAGGTGCTGATCTGCACCGCGAACAGCACCGGCGGGGTGATGGGCAAGATGATCGACGCGCAGAGCATCTGCGTGGCGACCGCGGGCACGAATCAGGTGGGCAAGGAGGCCGACATCTTCAAGGCCGTGATCGGGCACAGCATCCTGCTCGCGTGCATCGTCGGGCTGGTCACCGCGCTGCAAGCGTTCGTGCCCCCGTTCACGCTGATGGTTCCGAAGTGACCTCTCCCTTTATGTGGGCGGCCATGACGCGACAACTCCTTGCGGCGGCGCTCGCCCTGGCCGGCGCCGGCGGCGCCGCCGCAGCGGACCTCCGGGTGCCCCAAGACCACAAGACCGTCCAGGCCGCGGTCGATGCGGCCAAGCCGGGCGACACCGTCGTGGTGGCCCCGGGCACCTACCGCGAGAGCGTGCGCCTCCGCCCCCGCGTCGCGCTGCGCAGCGCGGGCGACGACGCCCCGGGCGCCGCCGGCCTCAGGCGCGCCGAAGCCACGGTCATCGACGGCGGCAAGGACGCCAAGCAGCCGGGGGTGCTGATGGCCGAGGGCAGCACCCTCGACGGCTTCACGGTCACCAACGTCGGCACCTACGACGAAGCGGTCTGGAAGAAGCACTTCGACTCGCAGGGCGAAGAGCTGGGCGACGAGGAGGGGGCGGTGCGGGCCGAGGGCACGAACCCGGCCGTCAGCGTCGTCGGCGTGAGCTGCACCGTCACCCGGTGCGTCGTCCACCACAACGGCGACGTGGGGATCGGCGTGCTGGGCAAGGCCGGCGCGACGACCGAGCCGCTCGTCACCGGCAACCTCGTGTACCGCAACATGGGGGGCGGCATCGGCGTGGCCGAGGGGGCCGAGCCGGTCGTGCGCGGCAACACCTGCAAGGAGAACCTGCGCGCCGGCATCGGGTGCCGCAAGGCGAACCCGGTGGTGACCGGGAACACCTGTTCGCACAACGTCCGGGCCGGGATCGGCGTCCGCGAGGGCGCGAAGCCGGTGATCCGCGGGAACGCGTGCTTCCAGAACCGCCGGGCCGGCATCGGCATCCGCACGGAGGGGACCGAGCCGGTCGTGGACGGGAACGAGTGCTACGAGAACGAGATGGCCGGCATCGGCACCCGCGACGGGGCCAAACCGGTGCTCCGCAACAACGTGTGCCGCAAGAACAAGCTGGCCGGCATCGGCGCCCGCGACGGGGCCGAGCCGCTCATCGTCGGCAACGAGTGCCGGGACAACAAGGCGGCCGGTATCGGCGTGCAGAAGGCGAACGCGGTGATCCACCGGAACACCTGCGCCGGCAACGAGTTGGTCGCAATCGGGGTCACCGACGGCGCGACCGCGACCGTCACCGACAACACCCTGTCGCGCACCGGTGGGCAACCGCCGCTGATCGCGGTCAAGGACGGCTCGACGGCGACGGTCCGCGACAACCGCATCTCCGGCGGGGGCGTGGCGGCCGTTCTCGTGCAGGGGAAGGCGACCGTCACCGGGAACACCTTCACCGGGGCCAACCCCAAGCAGGGCACCGCCGTGTGGGTGTGGGCCGACTCGACCGCGACCGTCGCGGACAACGCGTTCACCGGGTACCGCACCGCGGTGAGCGCGACCAAAGCGGCCGTCGCCGTGACGGGCAACACCGTCGATAAGTTTCAGGGCGCGGCCATCATCGTGAAGGACAGCGCGAAACCCGCTCACGTCCACGGCAACACGGCCGTGACAGCCGACCCGAGAGCCGCGGTCGTCGAACTGTCCGGCCCCACCGGTGTCGTGGCGGACAACGTGATCAAAAAGCAGTAACCGGCCCCCATCGGCGCGAGCGCGTGCGGCGTCGGCGCGATCGCCGCGCGGCCCGCGCCCGCGCCGCCGTCCGGCCTCATGGTGCCGAAGTGGGCACCTGATTCGGCCCGCGGCGCGGGCCCGAACCGACTCACCTCTTGAACGCCTCGTACGCCTCCGCGACCTTCCCGGACTTGACGTCGCCGGTGTGCGCGTACACCGCGTACTTGAGCTTCAACTCGCCGCCCTTCGCGATCTTGATCAGGTCTTCCTTACCCTTTTGGGAGGGGAACCCGCTGTGGTTGCGGCCGAACGGGTTCGCGCCCACCAGGCCGTACCCGCGGGCGTGCCACGACGCTTTCGGGTTCGCCGGGTGGTCGAACACCGCGATGCCCGCCTCCTTGCCGTCCAGCTTGCCGCTGTAGTCCACCCACGCGCCCGGGTGGCCCCAGATGTCCTTCTCGCCGGTCTTGCCCTCGGCGCTGGTCATCACCCCCTCGCCGGGGACCACGCCCTTCTTCACCTCGGAGCGGATCTCGTCGCGCACCCGGATGCCGAACGACCCTTCCTTCGTGTCGCCGAACGCGATCGGGCACACGGTCGCCTTCAGCGTGATGTCGAACGCGAACGTCCGGCCCTCTTTCCCGTCGACGAAGTGGATCGTGCGCACCTCGTCCATGATCTTCACCCCGTCCGGCGTGACCCACTCGTTCTGCGTCTCGATGCTCGCGTGGTTCTTCGCGACCTGCTTCGGCTCGCCCACCTTCACGCACTTGATCTTGCCGTGCCGCGGGCCGGTCGCGTCCTTCGCCTCGCTCCAGAAGTCCACGCCCTTGTCGGCCTTGTTCGCGGACTTGATCTTGAGCTCGATCCCCTCGGGGATCACGTCCCCGTGGCAGAACCACACGGACTTCTGGTGCGGGTGATCGACGGTCCCCATCGGCGGGGCCGGTTCCATCGGCCACGCGCGGGTGACCGGCACGCCGTTCGGCGCGAGCACCGGGTACAGGTACGGCTTGGCGACGGTCGCCGCGATGGCGTACTTCGCCACGACGGTCGGGCCCGCCTTGAACTCGATGACGTCCTTGCCTGCGGTAATCGAAACGTCGTCGGCGGTCGCCCACGCGGGCACCGCGAGCAGGGCGACGAGGGGCAGCGAGCAGCGCATGTCAAATGGCTCCAGGAGGGAGAGGGCGAGTTGTAGTGTCGGCCCCACGAGGGCGCCTGTCAATCGCCCAGGTGCCCGAGGCGCGGTCCGTGCGGCTCCGCGCGGCGGGAAGCTGCTGTACCGCGGCTGGAAGCTGACGCCTCCCGCTCGGGCGTCCGCTGCGGAACGGGCATGCGCGAGCCGGTTTCCCGGCCCCCAGCGGCCGGACCAGAGGCAGACCGCGGTCACCGCTCACGCCACGGCGGGTTCGTCGACCCAAGCGAGTGACCTCCGCGACGCGCAGCGGAGCCGGCACGGAGCCGGTAAAATGCGGGCATGAGCAAGAAGAAGAAGGTGCGCGTCGAGCTCCGGAAGAACCGCGAGAAGCCGCCGCGCGAGAACGACCTCACACGCGACTTCCGGGAGGGCGACGGCCGCGCCGACGACGCGCAGACCAACGAGCGCGTCCGCGCCAAGGGCGCGCTGTCGCGGTACCGCACCGTCGTTCAGGACGAGGCCGAAGACGGCTCGGCCATGCCTTCCGTCGATGCGACGGAGTGCGTCCGCGGGCGCGTGCTGCGCGTCCACGGCCTCGCGTCGGTGGTCGAAACCGACGGCGGACGGCTCTTCCGCTGTGCCGTCCGCCGGCTCCTCAAGAGCCTCGCCACCGACGAGCGCAGCGTGGTCACCACCGGCGACGTGGTGTGGGTTCGTCCGGCCGGCGGCCATTCGCCATCGGCCCGCGGGCGCCCGGCCCAACCGCCCGGCTCGAGCGACGAACCCGAACCGGACGAGCAACAGCACGGGGCCGATGACCTCGGGCCAATGACGGCCCCCGAAGGCATGATCGAGCGCGTCGAACCGCGGCACGGGGTGCTCACCCGCGCCAGCCGGCGGCGCGAGCACGTGCTGGTGGCCAACGTCGATCAGCTCGCCATCGTGATGTCCCTGGTCGAGCCGGATTTGAAGCCGCACCTGATCGACCGCTACCTCGCGGCGGCCCAGCAGGGCGGGCTGAACCCGGTGCTGTGCCTCAACAAGGCCGACCTGCTCCCCGACCCCGCGGAGGTCCAGCCGCTCATCGGGCTGTACGCGCAACTCGGGGTCCCGGTGCTCCTGTGCAGCGCGCGAACGGGCTACGGAATCGACCGGCTGCGCGAGCAGCTCCGCGGCCGCTCGACGGTGTTCTCGGGCCAGTCCGGCGTCGGCAAGTCGTCGCTGTTGAACGCCATTCAGCCGAACCTCGCCCTCGCGGTGAAGTCCGTCAGCGAGGTGAACCAGAAGGGGCGCCACACCACCACGTACTCGCAGCTGATCAAGCTGAACTCCGGCGGGTGGGTGGTGGACACGCCCGGGGTGCGGCAACTCGCGCTCTGGAACGCGCGGCCCGAAGAGATGGAGGGCTACTTCCCCGAGTTCCGCCCCTTTGTGCCCCTCTGCGACTTCCCCGACTGCACCCACACGCACGAGCAGAAGTGCGCGGTGAAGGACGCGGTCGCCCGCCGGTTCATCACCGCGCGGCGCTACCACAGCTACTTGGGCATGTTCAACGGCACCACCGAGGAGTAGCGGCGCGAATTATTCGCACATCCGGCCCAACCCGCACGCCCGTGCTTTGGGCAAACTGTGCCGGTCCCGGTGCGCGGTAAATTTGCGTCAAGGGCGTAGGCTGCGTGTGCCGAAGCAAACTGAGTGACTGGCGCAAGCCAGCTAACTTCGCCACACCCGCCCCGCCCCGGCACGCGATCACCGGGCCGGGCCTTTTAACCGGAGCACACCGTCATGCCGCGCGCGTACAAAATCTTCGGCTTCCTGTTCGTGACCCTCGTCGGTGTGTTCGGGTGCGCGAAAGCTCCCACCACCTCCGCCAGCGGCAGCACGGTGTCCGCGGCCCGCATCGACCAGCTGGAAGAGGACTACCGCCGCGCGATCGCGGCCCGCGACCAGTTCCGTCAGAAGCTCTCCGCGGCCGAAGAGCTGGCCTCGAAGACCAAGAAGGAGTTGGAGCAGCAGCTCGAACAGACCCGCGCCGAGCGCGAGACGCTGAAGGCCGAGGTGAAGACCCGCACCGGGGAGCGCGACGCGGTGCAGGGGCAGTACGAGAACTTCCGCAAGACGCTCCGCGACATGCTCGGCAGCGCCGACACCGCGATGAACAAGCTGAACCTGCAGCCCCCGGCACCGGCGGTGAGCAGCCTCGGGGCCGCGCGGAACTGAGCAGGTTTGACGGCCGTGAGGGGGTCTCACGCGCCCCGACGTCAGCGGGGCGGGCCACGTGGCCCG
>JBJSXS010000910.1:0-4695 GCA_046086545.1 Gemmata sp. | reverse complement strand
CGTGGTCGAGGCGCGCCTGCGCCCCTGCCTGGGGGAGCTTCCGGCGGGCGAACCGGTGCCGGAGGTCTTCCCCTTCGCGGACGAGCAGGTGCTGCGGGTCGCGCGCACCGAGCCGACGCTTCGCGACATGCTGCAGCAGTTCCGACACCTGTTCGACCACGTCGTGTACGGCCCCGACGACGTCGCCCAGGGCGCCGGCGGTAGGGGGCAGGGGGCAGAAGCTCCGAGCCCCGGGGCCGACGTGGCCCCGGAAGCGGCGGGGGGCGCGCCCGGCGCCCTCTCTCCTGACCCGTGCCGCCTCCCCGCCGAGGTCCCGGCGACCGACCCCGAGGCGCCCGCCGAGCCGATGAGCCGCATCACGGAGTTGCTCGGCTCGGACGCGCACCTCGTTCCGCTGCACCCGGCGTCGATGACGTTCAAGCGCGTGGACCTCATCGACGCGCCGGACGATGTGCCGGCCGCGCTGCCGGTGGTCGATGAGGCGCCGGTGCCGACGCTGCCGCCCGCGAGCGCGCCGGACGACGTGCCGATGGCGCTGGCCGTTGATCCGCACGAGCCGGAACCGTGCGCGACGCCGGCACGGCCGCGCGCCGCAGAGCCGGCGCCCGCGGCGAGCGCACCGGCCGAGGCGGTGCCGGCGGAGGCCACCTTTCCGGCGCCGCTACCGGAGCGCGTTCCGGACCCTGTGGTGAAGCTGAGCGACGCCGCCCTGGTCGAGCTGTGGGAGCAGGAGCAGCGCGCCGCCCGACGGAAGCTCGAACCGGAAGGCGCGCTCACGGGCGCCACGCGCGAACTCCAGGCCGGCCTCGGGGCGTTCCTCAGCACGTGCCACGAGCACGGCGTGAAGGTCGGGCCGTGGCGCATTCAGCACGTCGTGAACGAGTGGTCCTACGGCGAGCACCCGACCTACGGGGTCGTCACCATCGCGCACTGGGCCTGCAAGGACGGCCAGCCGTGGCGCATGGGCCTCGGGCTGTTCCTCGCCCGCGGGGCCGGGAAGCCGAAAGACCTCGAGGTGAAGCTCGCGGTCCTCGACGTCAACCCGGCGCTGGTGGACCTGCTGGTGCTGCTGCGGCCCGAGGACGACATCGCGACCACCGGCAAGAGCAAGACGCTGCTGGCCGACGCCGAGCGCCGCGGCAGGCACGCGCGCCTCGAAGCGGTGTCGCTCGACAGCTACGCGCAGATGTACGCGTTCCCGCGGTGGCTCGCGGCCGTGCGCGAGGCGCTGCCCGAAGGGGCCCCGCTGCCGAACCTCGCGGACACCATTCAGGAGACGTGCGAGAAGCTGCTCGAACAGGTGTGTATGCCGGTGCAGGGGTAGTGTTCGGTCTTCGGCGCTCAGTTTTCAGTAAGCAACCAAGAGGGCGGCTCGCGCGGCCCGTTGAACGTCTTCGCTTACAACCGAGAACTGAACACTGAACCCCGCACGCGTCTCAATGACCTACGACGAAGCGCTCGGCTTCTGGTACGCCCGCGTCAACTTCGAGGTGCGGTCGGCCGGACCGCTCGACCTGAAGTTGGAGCGCATGCGCGCGCTCCTGAACCGCCTCGGCGACCCGCAGGACTGCGTGCGGCTCGTTCACGTCACCGGCACGAAGGGCAAGGGCTCGACGTGCGCGATGATCGCCTCGGTGCTGCGCGCCGCGGGGTACCGGGTCGGGCTGTTCACGTCCCCGCACCTCGAACACGTCGAGGAGCGCATCCAGGTCGACGGCGCGCCCATTTCGCACGCCGAGCTCGCCTCGTGTATGAGCGAAGTCGCGCCCGCGGTGCGCGCGATGGAGGCCGAAACCGAGTTCCCGTCCCCGACCTTCTTTGAGATCTGCACCGCGCTCGGGTTCTTGCACTTCGTCCGCCGCCGCTGTGACATCGCCGTCCTCGAAGTCGGCCTCGGCGGGCGGTTCGACAGCACGAACGTGTGCCGCCCGCTGGTGTCGGTCATCACGAACGTCGGCCCCGATCACACCGCCCAACTCGGGAACACGCTCGAAGAGATCGCGCACCAGAAGGCCGGCATCATCAAGCCGCGCACGCCGGCGGTGAGCGGGGTCACGCAGGACGGCCCGCGCGCGGTGGTGCGCCGCGCGGCCGAACAGATGAACGCCCCTCTCTTCGAGGCGAGCGCGGGGCGGCGGCCCCCTGTTCTCCCCGCCCTCCTCGGCGCCCACCAACTGGCGAACGCGGCCGTCGCAATTGCGGCCCTCGACCGCCTGCGCGACACCGGAATGCACGTTCCCGACGCGGCCGTTCGGCGCGGGCTGGCGGACGTGAAGTGGCCGGCCCGCGTCGAGGTCGTTCGCACGTCCCCCGTCGTCATCCTGGACACCGCCCACAACGTCCCGAGCGCGGAGGCGCTCGTCGGCACCTTGCGCGATTCGTTCCCACACGCCGGCGCGAAGCGGGTGGTGTTCGCGGTGTCGGCGGACAAGCAGTACGCCGAAATCCTGCGCGTCTTCGCGTCGTACTTCGACTTCTTCCACCTGACGAAGTACGGGAACAACCCGCGGTGCGTGCCGCCGGACAGGCTCGCGGACACGCTCGCTGAAGTCGCCCGCGGAAAGCCGTTCGGCGTTCACGACACCGCCGCCGAAGCCTGGCGCGCGGCCCGCACCGCGGCGAGCGACAGCGATCTGGTGTGCGTGACCGGCAGCGTGTTCCTGGCCGGCGAGCTGCGCCCGCTGGTCGGCGCGATCGGTTCGAGTGAGAGCGGCTCCGGACCTTGCGCGGGCGACCGTTCGGACACCTCACCCGCGCGCGCGACTTGAGCCGGGCCGGGTCGGTTTTCCGATTTGGGCGCGTAACATGTTCCGGTTGAGACGCTAGAATGGGCTGCGCCTCTCCCGACGGTTGCGCGGATCGCGCGAAACGGTTGGCGCTCGCCCCGCGGTGTGGTGAAATAACCCCATGAAGCTGCTCACCTCGGTGTTCCCGCGGAACGGGCGCGTGCTGCCGGCCGGCGGCTGGTTCACGCTCGCCGTCGTCGCGTTCGTCGCCGGCCTCGAAGTGGCCGGGCGGTCCGCGACCACCGACATCCACGACTGGCTGGCGGGCTTCGCCCTCGTCGGCGTGGGCCTCGCCGTGGCCGTGCGGCACCGGCGCGAGGCGCTGCCGTGGGTCGCGCGGCTCGCGGCGCTCGGGCGCCGGCTCGCTCAGCGCGCCGCCGTGCTGCGGTACGACCACGGCATCGACCTGCGCGGCGTCCCGCCGCTGCCGCGGCGCACCCCGCCCGTCGTGTTCGCGGTCGTCGCGGGGCTGTTCGCGTGGGCGGTCGTCGCGGCCGGGCTGTGGGCCGCGTTCCCGACCGGCTGGCGCGTGGTCGGCTTCTACTCGTCGTACACGCTGTACCTCGGGCTCATGCTGGTGCTGTGGGCCGCGCTGCTGGCGGTCACGTTCGTGGGGGTGTTCGTCCCGGTCGCGGTGCTGGACAAGCGGCTGAAGGACTGGGCCGGGGACTCGGACCGGCGCGCCGCGGAGCTGTTCGCGGTGGTGCTGTACGCGGTGCTGGTGGCGTCGGTCGCGTGGTGGGTGCCGCCGGCCGCGGTGCTCGGGCTGTGCCTGGCGGTGGCCGCGGTCGCGTGGCTCGCGTACCTGCCGCGGGGCAGCGACGGTGCGGCCATCCTGTGGCGCGCCGGCGCGGGCCGGCCGGTGTACGCGGTGCCGCTGCGCCGCGCGCTGGCGGTCATCGTCGGGCTGACGGCGCTGCTCGCGTTCGACGTGCTCCTGACCGCGTGCGGCGGGCGCGTGTTCGAGGCCCCGCGCGCCGACGACACGATGCCGCTGACCGCGCTCCTCGGCACGGTGACCGCGTGGCTGTTGCCCGGGCTGCTGTGCGTGGTGCTGGCGAAGCTGTACGGCGCGCGCCGCGGCGACCCGGCCCGGCGCACCCCGCCCGCGCTGCACGTCGGCGGCACCGACCCCACCGCCGTCCGCGCCGCCGCGCAGGTCGCGCGCAAGTGGGGCTGGTCGGTGCGCACCGCACCGGCCGCCCGCACCGCCGCGCAGGTCGCCGTCGAACTCGTCGAACCGGCCCTCTCGGAAGCCAGCGAATTCAACCCGCACTGGCCGCTGAAGGTGAGCCGCGCGGACCTGGAACTGAAGGCGGTGCGCGAGCGGCTGGAGCGGCGCGACGAGATCAAGGTGCGGCGGCAACTGTTCCGCGGCTTGCAGAAGCTGTTCAAACGCGCGAGCGCGTTCAAGGGGCCGGTCGGCGGCGGGTTCTGGCTCGCCCCGCACTGGTGGTTCGTGGAGGGCATCGGCCGCGAGGACGCCGACGCCGCCGGCGACGACGCGCCCCCGCTGGTCGGGCCGGCGTACAGTCGCGTGCTCCCGCCCCGCGCGCGCCAGCACGCGCACGCCGTGCTGCGCGGCACCCAGGTGGACATGATCTTCGTGGAGGACGGGGTCACGTTCCGCAACCTGGAGCGCGCCCTGCGGGTGCTGACCGAGTTGTACGACGTGCACGGCGGCAAGCGCCGGGCCGAGGAGATGCACTTCCGCGGCATCCCCAAGGTGCGGGCGATGATCCACGAGTACGAGCCGGGCAACCCGTTTAAGTCCGACCTGTACCCGGAGCCGAAGTTCGACGACCTGTCGCGGGTGCGGGTGCTGCACATCTTCCGCGACCGCGGCGCCAGCGAGGAGCTGTCGGACCAGCCGTTCGACTTCTCCTCGACCCCGGCCCCGGCCGGCGCC
>JBJSXS010000909.1:0-2946 GCA_046086545.1 Gemmata sp. | reverse complement strand
AGGTTGTTCAGGGCCATGGCACACCTCCGCGGGCGTTGCGACGCGGTTGGGGACCGCGTCAGAGAGTGAGTTAAGAGGTCATCTCGAACAGTTAGGGTGAAACGGGGTTAAAGGTTCAAACGAAAAAAGGCACGAGCCAGGTTCGCCTGGCTCGAAACAGTAAGTATAACCGGTCGCGAACCGTTTGGCAACCGGCTCGGGGCCGATTTTCCACGTTGTCAGGTCAGTCAACGAACGGCCCGGGAACGAACTTCCGCGACGTTCTGTCTCACGGACACAGTCCTCTAACTACAGGTTCGCGTGCGATTCCGATTTCTTTCCCGAATTGTTCGCCCGCCCTTTTGCTGCTGCAAATACGGGCCGCGCCCGCGTGGACCTGGAACTCGTGTCGATACCGGCGTCGGCCGGTAGCATCGGGCTGAGTCATGTAGGTGGGCGGCAGCGCAATCTTCGACACCGCTTGACGATGCGGCTACCGTCATGGAGACCAGACGCGGGCCAGCCGCCGGTTTCACTCCGGGTCGAGTTGCAAGAGCTTGTCGAGCTTCGTGAGCCGGCACACGTCGCGAACGCTGGGCGACGGGATCAGGATCAGTCGGGTGCCCTTCTCCTGAAGTCTCCGGTTCAGCACCACCAACACGCCGAGGAAACTCGTACTCACGAACTCGACGGCCCGCGCGTCTAGCCAGACGCACTCCGCGTCGCCGTCCGCGAGCTGCTCGAACTCGGCCCGCAGCCAGCCCCACGCGGACGCCTCGTCGAGCAACTTCTGATCGGTAAAGGTGACGGTGACCCCGCCGGGGCACGGGGCGACCGTCAGGCGCTTGGGTTTTGCGTCCACAGGACCTCCGTCATTCGCGATGCGCCCCGTGTCCGGGGTTGCGCCATTCTCACATAATAGCAGATACCTCCCCGACAGAGCGCCCCGTCGCATCCGGATAAGGATACCTCACATGGCAATGACTTCCCGCCGCCTCGCGGGCGCGCTTGCGGCCGGCGCGCTGCTCGCCCTGGCGGCCCCGAGCCCCGCCCAGAAGCCGTTCGAAGACCCGGTGCTGGAGCGGATGCGGCAGGACATCTTCTTCCTCGCCGGCCCCGACTGCGAGGGCCGCGGGATCGACACCAAGGGCATCGAGAAGGCCGCCGAGCGCGTCGCGGACACGTTCAAGGCCGCGGGCCTCAAGCCCGCGATGAAGGACGGCTCGTACTTCCAGCCGTTCAACGTCACCATGTCGGCCAAGCTCGGCAAGCCCACCGCGTTCACGCTGCTCGGCCCGGGGGGCGCGAAGAAGGAACAGGAGCTCAACAAGACGTACAGCCCGATGGGGTTCAGCCCGAGCGGCACCGCGAAGGCCGACCTGGTGTTCGCCGGCTACGGGGTGAGCGCCCCGAACCTCAAGTACGACGACTACGCCGGTCTGGACGTGAAGGGCAAGTTCGTCGTCGTGATGCGCCGCATCCCGCGGTACAACGAGAAGGGCGAGAAGCGGTTCGACACCGCCGTGGAGGCGAGCGACGACAGCACGCACGCCGCGTTCGCGACGAAGATCGAGGTCGCGCAGAGGCACAAGGCGGCCGGCCTCATCATCGTGAACGACAGCACCGCGGCCGCGAAGACCGACCCCATCGCGACGTACCAGCAGCACGCCAGCGGCACCACGCCGGCCACGTTCCCGGTCATCTTCCTGAAGCGGGCCGCGCTCGACGAGGTGCTCGCGGCGGCGAAGCAGAAGTCGCTCACCGAGATCGAAGAGGCGATCAACAAGAACCTGAAACCGGAGTCGTTCGCGATCACGGGCTGGAGGGCCGACGCCGAGGTGACCGTCGAGCGCAAGGACGTGCGGGCGAAGAACATCGTCGGCGTGCTGGAGGGCGCCGGCCCGCTGAAGGACGAGACGGTGGTCATCGGCGCGCACTACGACCACGTCGGCTACGGCACCTTCGGGAGCGCCGGCGGCCCGACCGCGAAGGGCAAGATCCACTACGGCGCCGACGACAACGCGAGCGGCACCACCGGCCTCATGGAACTCGCGCGGCGCTTCGGCGCGATCAAGAGCCGCGCGGGCCGGCGCATCGTGTTCGTCGCGTTCTCGGCGGAAGAGATCGGGCTGGTCGGGTCACAGTTCTACTGCAAGGAGCCGCTGTTCCCGCTCGACAAGACGGTGGCGATGATCAACATGGACATGATCGGCCGCACCAAGCCGGTGCCCGCCGACTGGCTCGGCCTGTTCGGCAAGAAGGACCGGCTGGTGGTGTACGGCACCGGCACGAGCGAAGGGTTCGCGGACCTCGTGCTGGAGGCGAACAAGAAGACCGACTTCAAGCTCAGCACCATCACCGCGGGCACCGGGCCGAGCGACCACGACTCCTTCTACCGCAAGAAGGTTCCGGTGCTGTTCCTGTACACCGGCACGCACGGCGAGTACCACAAGCCGGCCGACAAGCCCGAGCTCATCGACGTGCCCGGCATGAAGAAGACGGCCGACTTCGCCGAGTTCCTCCTCACCCGCATGAGCACGCAGGAGAGCCCGCCGAAGTACGTCGCGGTCAAGGACCCGTGGACCGACCCGACCGACCCGCGGCCGGCCCGCCCGACGGGGCCGCGCCTGGGCATCCTCCCGAGCTACACGTTCGAGGGCGCGGGCGTGCTGCTCGAAGGCGTCACCCCCGGCGGCGTCGCGGAGAAGGCCGGACTCAAGGACGGCGACATCATCCTCGAGGTGGCCGGGAAGGCGACCCCCAACGTCGGCGCGTACATGACCGCGATGGGCGCCCAGAAGCTCGGCGCCACCATCGACATCGTCGTGGAGCGCAAGGGCAAGAAGATGACCCTGAAAGCGGAACTGAAATAAAGGCGGCGGTGGGGAGGGGGGAGGGCCACACGGGACCAAAAGAACGACCTTCCCCCTTTTCCCCCCCCAAAACCAACCTAAAACCCCCCCCCCC
>JBJSXS010000908.1:0-7268 GCA_046086545.1 Gemmata sp. | reverse complement strand
GCACTCGTTCCGCGAGCACCGCTACCACCTCGCCGCCAGCGACGCCTTCGAACCACCCAACCTGCTGATACGCGCGGCCGAGCGCGTGATGGGCTGGTACGACCGGGCCCCGTTGAAACGCCTCCGCGAGCGAGCGATCTTGCGCTGCGAAGACCTGATCGGAAGTGACCTGGCGGCTACCCAGCACCTGACACTCTCGCCGGTGAACGGTGTGCTGAACGTCCTGGCGTTGTACGCGCGCGGCGCACCGCGCGAGCGCATCGCAAAGTGTGTCGAGGGCTTCGAGTTCTTTCGGTTCGACGACGCGGTCCGCGGGCTGCGGTACTCCGGCGGGCGGACGCGCGTCTGGGACACCGGGTTCGCTATGGAGGCGGTACTCGCGAACCCAGACGTCGCGCGCGACCAACGCGCCGTGCTTCAATCTGCATACCGCTTTCTCGCCCAGCACCAAATGACGAACTCGGTCGCCGAGCGCGACCCGATGATCCCCGACACAGCGCGCGGCGGATGGTGCCTGGGGGACGCGAAGCACGCGTGGCCCGTGAGCGACTGCACCGCGGAGGCGCTGTCGGCGGTGCTGGGGGCGCACGCGCTCGGCCTCGCGCCCGAGGAGCGCATCCCCGACGAGCGGCTCGCGCTCGCGGCGGATTTCATGCTGTCGCGGCAGAACCGCGACGGCGGGTTCGGCTCCTACGAGCGGGCGCGCAGCCCGCGGTGGCTGGAGCGCCTGAACCCCGCGGAGATGTTCACCCGGTGCATGACGGACCAGTCGTACATCGAATGCACCGGGTCGTGCCTGGTCGCGCTCGCGAAGTTCCGCGCGGCGGTACCGATTTACGCGCCGAAACGCATCTCCCGCGTGATGACGCGCGGCGCGCGGTTCCTGCTGAGGCGCCAGCGGCCCGACGGCGCGTTCCCGGGCGCTTGGGGTGTGTACCTGACCTACGGCACGTTTCACGCGGTCCGCGGGCTGCTCGCGGCGGGCTCCGCGCCCACTCACCCGGCACTTCAGCGCGCCGCAAACTGGCTGTTGCGACACCAGAAGCCGGACGGCGGCTGGGGAGAGCACTTCACCGGGTGCCTGCGCCAAGAGTACGTCGAGCACCCCGAATCGCTGGTCACGATGACGAGTTGGGCCCTTGTCGCGCTCATCGCACTGGCCGGGGCCAGCCACCCCGCGGTGGCCCGCGGCGCTGCGTGGCTGGCCGCACGCCAGCGTGAAGACGGCTCGTACGCGCGCGAAGCGGTGAACGGCGTGTTCTTCGGCACCGCGATGCTGGACTATGACCTCTACCGACAGTACTTCCCTGCGTGGGCGCTCGCGGCGACAGAAACGCACCTGATGTGAACTAGGCTCGAACCGCGGCGGAACGGTCGGTGTCGCTGCGCCAACACACGCTTTTTCTCGAAAAATACGGCAACTGCTCCGCCCATCTGCATAGGAGTGCCACGTACCGCAAGATCGACTGCACCAACCTGCACGGGCGCTGGGAGCGTGATAGCAATCGGCACTCGCCGCGACGGTTTCAACGTGCTGCCGGAGTGCTTGGGATGCTCACCGGGTCGCGCCTGGGACTCGAAGAGCGTTCCCGTCTTCCTATCGAGACTTCCGGAACCGCTCGACGCGCTCCTATGTGCCCCCCGGGTAAGCGAACTTCACCCAATAGAGGCTATCACGGAATTTACCGGTTCCAACACGGGTATGGTGGCACATCACAAGGACAACACGAGGTGCATGTACCACTCCGACCTGTGGACAGAAGGCTACCGTTTCCTCGGACCGAAGTAGTTCGTGACGGAATCAGGGCGCGTGCCGCCACTCGTGGTGTACAAAAGGGAATCAACGGGTTGGTTGCTCGAACCGGACCGCGAGGGCAGGCTTGTCGCTCGAGAGGGCGTCGTCTGCAATGGCGGTACCGCGGCGGAGACTTCTGGATGTCGGAGGTGAACCATATGCCGACCGCAAACGGTTCAAGAGTGTTTTCGGCGCGGGGTGGATATGTTAGGCGCTTAACGCGAACGGGACCGGCAACGCCGGTCCCGTTCGTTGCTGTGCGCTAAACAACCTCAAGCAGTAGTGTTGTTCTTCGTGGCGACCTTATTTAGACCGGCGGCGCGGTCGAGTGCTTTCGTCTTATTCGCGCGCTCGATGGCGTTGCCGGAGGGCATGGCGGCCGCGTCGGTCGCGGCCTTCTCAGCGATCGCTCCAGTTACATCTGCGGCCTTCAGCGCGTGCGCGGTCAGCACCGTGACAACGTTGTCTCGCACCTGCACGAACCCGGGTTCGAGGAAGAACCGCTTCGTGGTGGTGCCGCTGGTGAGCCGAAGTTCTCCGGCCCCGAGGCGCCCGATCAGCGGCGCGCGGCTCGGCTGTACGCCGAGTTCGCCGTCTACCATCGGAAGGATGACCAGATCGGCGGACTCGTCCAGAACCGCCTTCTCCGGCGTGACAACGACCACCTTCAAACTCTTCGAATCGGCCATGACAGTCTCGGAAGAACAAAGGGTGAAGGTGCGCGGGGCCGTCGATTGAGTCACCCGGGGCCCCTTTGCCCCAACTCTTATTTCGCGGCCGCGTTCACGTCGTCGATGGCCCCGATGTACATGAACGAGCCTTCGGGGACGTGGTCCCATTTACCGTCGCAGAGTTCCTCGAAGCTCCGGATCGTGTCTTCGAGCTTCGTAAAGTTGCCGGCCTTGCCGGTGAACGGCTCGGCCACGAAGAACGGCTGGGACAGGAATCGCTCGATGCGGCGGGCGCGTGCGACCACCTTCTTGTCGTCTTCCGACAGCTCTTCAACGCCGAGGATGGCGATGATGTCTTGCAGTTCGCGGTACCGCTGAAGGATGCGCTTCACTCGGTCTGCCACCGCAAAGTGCCGGTCTCCCACGAACTGCGGGTCCAGCAGGCGGCTGTTCGACGCCAGCGGGTCGATGGCGGGGTAAATACCCTTTTCCGAGATCGATCGCTCCAGGTAGATGAACGCGTCGAGGTGCTGGAACGTGTTGGCGGGGGCCGGGTCGGTCGGGTCATCGGCCGGCACGTACACGGCCTGCACCGAGGTGATTGCGCCGTCCTTCGTGGTCGTGATCCGCTCCTGAAGCTCGCCCATCTCGGTGGCGAGCGTCGGCTGGTAACCCACGGCGCTCGGCATACGCCCGAGGAGCGCGGACACCTCCGAGCCGGCCTGGGAGAACCGGAAGATGTTGTCGACGAACAGAAGCGTTTCGGTGCCGGTCACGTCGCGGAACCACTCGGCCATCGTGAGGGCCGACAGAGCGACGCGAAGACGCGCGCCCGGCGGCTCGTTCATCTGGCCGAACACCATCGCGCAGCTTTCTAGCACGCTCTTGGCGTCCGCGCTGGCGTCGGTCTTCGTTTCCTGCATTTCGAGCCACAGGTCGTTCCCTTCGCGGGTGCGCTCGCCCACGCCCGCGAACACCGAGTAGCCCTTGTACACCTTCGCGATACGGTTAATCAGCTCGGTGAGAATAACGGTTTTGCCGAGACCGGCACCACCGAAGAGGCCGGCCTTGCCACCACGCGCCAGCGGCGTCAGCAGGTCGATGACCTTGATGCCCGTGACCAGCACTTCGGCCTTGGGGGAAAGTTCGTCGAACTTCGGCGGCTCGCGGTGGATGGCCCGCTTCTCCTTCGCGCCCACGTCGCCGCCGCCGTCGATCGGGTTGCCGAGCAGGTTGAACACGCGGCCCAGCGTTTCGAGGCCGACCGGGACCGACACCGGGGCGCCGGTGTCGGACACGTCCATCCCGCGAACGAGGCCGTCGGTGCTACCCAGCGCGACGCACCGCACGCGGCTGCCGCCTAGGTGCTGTTGCACCTCGCCGGTCAGCGTGGCGGTGGAACCACCGCCCTTGCCGGCCGCCATCTCGATCTTCAATGCGTTGTAGATCGCGGGGAGGTGCCCTTCCTCGAACTCCACGTCGAACGTGGACCCGATGATCTGCACGATCTTGCCGGTCTTGGTCGCGGTGGAAACCATTTTGTTGCCTCTCGCTCGCCTTCGGCTTGCGGCTGACTGTTAATTGTGTGGAACCAGGAAACTCAGGTGGTGCGCACAATGCACCGGTTGCACCGTGAGCTCGATTTCGCGAATACCTTCGCACGATTTATGCGGCGAGGATACTTCGGACGATCCAGAAAACCGGGGCGTCGTTGCCCTTCGCGTGCAGGCTCTACAGGCGTTATGTCCCACTTCATGGAGTGAGGCATAACAGCTTGCCGTAATAGGAAGCCGTCACTTAAGCGCCTCGGAGCCTGCGATCAACTCGCTGATCTCCTTAGTGATGTTGGCCTGACGCGTGCGGTTGTACACCCGCGTGATGTCCTTAATCAGGTCGCCCGCGTTCTCGGTAGCGGCCTTCATCGCGACCCGACGAGCGATCTGCTCGCTCACGGCCGCGTCGAGGAACATCTTGAACAGCCGTACCTTCAGCGCGGTCGGCACCAACTCTTCAAGAATCTCCGCGGCGTCCGGTATGAACTCGTAGTTGACTTTCGTGTCGGCCGGAGTCACCCTAGCGGCGGCGGCCGGCCTGCGAGTTTCGACCGCGACCGAGGACAGCGGCAGCAGCGTTTCGACCACCGCCTGCTGCCGGGCCGCGCTGATGAATTTGGTGTACGCGACTTTGACCTCGTCGATCTGGCCGGAGGTGTACATGTCGATGTACCGGCTGGCGACGGCGTCCACCTCGGCGAACGACGGCTTGTCTTCGAAGTTGGTGTACTCCTGCGCCCGCGGGACGCCCTGGAACTTGAAAAACGCGATCCCGCGCTTGCCTGAAATTTCGAGGTCGAAGGGCGTGTTGCTCGCGGCGTACTGACGCGTCAGAGGCAGCGCCTCGCGGATCACCCTGCCGTTGTACCCGCCGCACAGGCCGCGGTTCGCGGTGATGACCAGCAGCAGCGTGCGCCGCACCGGACGCGTGACGAGCAGCGGGTGGCTGACCTCGCCCGCGTTCCGGCTCAGGTCGGCCGCGAGTTCCGCGATCTTACGGGTGAACGCTTCCGCCTCGGTGGCGCGGTCGAGGGCTTTCTTGAAGCGCGCGGTCGCGATTAGTTCCATCGTCTTCGTGATCTTGCGGATGTTCCGCACCGCCTTGCGGCGCTTCACGAGGACACGAAGGTTTGCCATCGTAGGGGCTGCGTTTTTGGTGTTTAGCGCATCGCAAGGCCCGGGGGCGGTCCCGGGACGTGGTACGCGGTTTTGACGAAGAACGAGTCTTCGCCGCCGATGCCGTTGTACCGCCAGATCATCTTCAGCCAGCCGTTGACCGCGCGACCGAAGCTCGCGACCCCGGTTCTGGTTCGTTCCACTCGTCACCATCGGTCCGGTGGTCCCGCGCGGACTCCACTTCGGAAGTGGAAAGGTGGTGCATGGCCAGTTTCGCTTCGTTCCAGTCGATCCAGACGTATTGTGCCACGCCACCTTGTCTTATCGTCGCGGGGCCGCGTGAGAACAGGCAGGCCTTACACGAGCGCCGGCGCCTTGAACTGCGGCTGGAACTCCTTAATCGCGCCATTGAGGGCGGCGATGACCTCGTCGCTCATCTTCTTTTCTTTGGCCAGCAGGGACCGCACTTCCGGCTTCTGTTCCTTCATGAACTTGAGGAACTGCTCTTCCCACGCGCGGACGTCGGCCTTCTTGACATTGTCCAGCCCGCCGGTGTTGCCGGCGTAGATGATCATGATCTGGTCGATCACGTTCATCGGCTTGTACTGGCCCTGCTTCAGAATCTCGACCATGCGCACGCCGCGGTCGAGCTGCTTCTGGGTCGCCGGGTCGAGCTCGGTACCGAGCTGAGCGAACGCTTCGAGTTCGCGGAACTGAGCGAGGGCCAGTTTCAGACCGCCGGCGACGGTCTTGTGCTTCATCGCCGGAATCTGCGCGTTGCCGCCGACGCGCGACACCGAGATGCCGACGTCCACGGCCGGCAACACGCCGGCGTTCTTCAGGTCCGGCTGCAGGTAGATCTGGCCGTCGGTGATCGAGATCACGTTGGTCGGGATGTACGCGGACACCTCGCCTTCGAGTGTTTCGATGATCGGCAGCGCCGTGAGCGAGCCGCCGCTGCCCGCCACCTTCGCGACCTTCGCGCCGGGGAAGCTCTTCAGGTCGTGCTTCGCTTGTTCGAGGCCGCCGCGGTCGCCCGGCCCGACGTACACCATGCCCACGTCGCCCGGCCCGCGGCGCTCGGTCGGCTTGCCGGACTTGTTGATGCCCCAGTGCGATTCGGCCTTTGCGCCTTCGGTGCTGCCTTCAAGAATGACGTACTTCTCGGCCAGCTTCGCGGACCGCTCCAGCAGGCGGGAGTGGCAGTAGAACACGTCGCCCGGGTACGCCTCGCGGCCCGGGGGCCGGCGGACCAGCAGCGACAACTGGCGGTACGCGGCGGCCTGCTTCGACAGGTCGTCGTACACGCACAGGGTGTCCTTGCCCTGCTCGTACATGAAGTACTCGGCCATCGCGGTGCCCGCGTACGGCGCGAGGTACTGGAGCGGGGCCGCGTCCGACGCGCTGGCCACCACAACGATGGTGTAATCCATCGCGCCCGTCTTGCGCAGGATCTCGACCACGCCGGCGATCTTGGACTCCATCTGTCCGCACGCGACGTACACGCAGACGACGCTCTCTTCGCGCTGGTTGATGATCGTGTCCAGCGCGATGGCCGTCTTGCCGGTCTTGCGGTCGCCGATGATGAGTTCGCGCTGCCCGCGGCCCACCGGGGTCATCGAGTCGATGGCCTTGATGCCGGTCTGGAGCGGCTGTTTCACCGGCTGTCGGTCCACGATGCCGGGGGCCGGGCTCTCCACCAGCCTGCGCTTGGCGGCCTGGATCGGCCCCTTGCCGTCGAGCGGGTTGCCGAGCGGGTCCACGACGCGGCCGATCATGCCCTCGCCGACCGGCACCGACAACAGTTCGCCCGTCGTGCGGACCTCCATCCCCTCGGTCACATTGAGGTAGTCCCCGAGGATGATGACCGCGACAGAGTTCTCTTCGAGGTTGAACGCGAGGCCCTTTACCCCGGCCTGCGGGAAGTCCACCAGTTCGCCGGCCATGACCTCAGAAAGGCCGTAGCAGCGGGCGATCCCGTCGCCGACCTCGAGCACCTGCCCGACGGCGCGGGTCTCCACCTTCCGGTCGAAGGTGTCGATCTCCCGGCTGATGACGCTGATGATTTCGCTGGCGCTGATTTTAGTTGCCATGGCTACCGCCCTTGTCGAGCAAAAGTGTGCGGAGAGACTG
>JBJSXS010000907.1:0-4474 GCA_046086545.1 Gemmata sp. | reverse complement strand
GCGCGACTCGGCACTGGCCCAAGCGGAAAGAGTGCTCCCGCTCACCCACCTTTTTCCTCCAAATTCTTGCCGATCCGCGCGACCTCCGGCTGACACTCGTCGCGTGCCGCACTCACCAGCCCAAGCCCTTTGTGGAGGTCTTGACGCGGGTGAGCTTGTCGTTGGTGGTCATGTACAGCACGGTGCCGTCGTCGCCCCAGCCGCAGTTCGCGGTCTTGTCGTTGGTGAGGATGCGGCCGAGAAGCGTCCCGTCGGGGCTGAACACGTACACCCCGTTTACCGCGGTGGCGAAGATGTTGCCCTTCGCGTCCACCTTCAGGCCGTCGGGCAGGCCCTTGTTGGGGCTGGCCTTCACGTCGGCGGTGGCGTCGTAGAGCAGTTTGCCCTGGCCCAGCGCGCCGTCGGTGCCGATGGGGAACGCCATCCAGATGGCCTTGTCGGGGTCCGAGTTGGCGACGTACAGCGTCTTCTCGTCGGGCGACAGCCCGATGCCGTTGGGCCGCGTCATCTCCTTGGTGAGTAGCGTCAGCTCGCCCTTCGCGGAGAGCCGGTACACGCCTTGGAAATCGAGCTCCTTTGCCGGGTCCTTCATCTGGCCGGGCAGCCCGTAGGGCGGGTCGGTGAAGTACAGGTCGCCGCTCTTGGCGAACACGAGGTCGTTGGGGCTGTTGAACCGCTTGCCCATGTACTTGTCGACGATGGTCTCGAACTTGCCGTCCTTCAGGCGCGCGATGCGGCGGTCGCCGTGCTGGCACAGGATCAGGTTCCCGTCCTTGTCGTAGGCGAGGCCGTTGGCGCCCGGCTCGCCGCCCTTGAACTCCTCCTTGCCGGTGTACCCGCTCGGCTTGAGGAACTCCTTCGCGCCGCCCGTCGCGGACCACTTCACGATCCGGTTGTTGGGGATGTCGGTGAACAGCAGTGCGCTAGCCTTCCTGTCCCACACCGGCCCCTCGGCCCACTTGAACCCGTCGGCCAGCAGTTCGATCTTCGCGTCCTTGGGGATGAGGGCGTCGAGCCTGGCGTCCTTGCGGTCGATGGAACCGAGCGCCTTCGCCTTGTCCTGGGCGGACGCGAGCGGGGGCCGGACGCCGTCCACGGCGGCGAGTGCCGCGGCCGCGACTAGGGCGAGCGGAGCGAACGAGCGTAGCATGGGAGCGCTCTCCAGTTAAGAGGCGGGCCGAACTTCGGGAGGTAGGGGAGGGCAGGCCCGCACGCCGACATGGTACCCGCCCGCCGCGCCAGAGCAAGCGGGCAGAAGAATCCGCGTGCGTGCGGGCCGGGCGCCGGGTAGTATCGCTACACTTCTGGCGCCTTCCTGAAGTCTTCACTCGTAACAAGGGCTTTCGCGTGGCCTCGACCGCACCACCATCGGCTCCCGACGTGCCGACCAACCACCCGACCGCGTTCAAGTTCTTCTTCTGGGGGGAGTTCGCGGAGCGGTGCTCGTACTACGGGATGCGCGCCATCCTCGCCAAGTACATGATCGAGAAGCTGGGCGTGGCCGAGGGCGACGCCGGCACGTTCATGTCGCTGTTCATCGCCGCGTGCTACTTCTTCCCGCTCATCGGCGGGTACGTCGCGGACAACCTGCTCGGCAAGTACTGGACCATCGTCCTGTTCTCTGTCCCCTACGTGGTGGCGCAGTTCGTCGTCGGCGTCGAGGACAAGTACGTGGTGTTCGGCTCGCTGGTGCTGCTCGCGATGGGCAGCGGGGTGATAAAGCCGAACATTTCGACTCTCATGGGCCTCACCTACGACCAGCAGCGGCCCGGGCAGGACCAGTTGCGAACGAGCGCTTTCAGTTGGTTCTACCTGTCCATCAACGTCGGCGCCGGTCTGTCGCAGGTGGCGATGCCGTGGCTGCGGAACAAGTACGGGTACCAGGTCGCGTTCATGTTCCCGGCCGGGCTGATGGCGCTGGCGCTGGTCATCTTCGCGCTGGGCAAGCGGTTCTACGCCCGCGAGACGATCACCAAGAAGGTGGTGGGCGACCCGTCCAAGCCGCTGCCCCAAGGTAAGACCGTCACCGGCCTGCCCGTCGTGTACCAGGTGGTCACGCCGGAGGAGAAGCGGGCGGACTTCAAGCTGAAGATGGAAACGCTGAGCCGGATCGGGCTGCTGTTCCTCACCGTCATGTTTTTCTGGGCCATCTTCGACCAGTCGGCCAGCACGTGGATCTTCTTCGCCGACGCGTACATGGACTGCACCCTGTTCGGGGTGCCCGCGCCGGCCGACGCGATCCAGGCGTTCAACGCGTGGTTCATCGTGGCCCTGGTGCCGGTCAGCGTGTGGCTGTTCAAGACGCTCGACAAGAAGGGCCTGGGCATCAAGGCGACGCAGAAGATGATCATCGGCTTCGTCCTGACCGGGCTGAGCATGGCGATCATGAGCCTCTCCGGGTTCCTCGCCGGGGCCAAGCAAGACATGATGAAGGTGACCGCGCCCGAGGGCGTCCTGATTCTGCCCGCGTGGAAGGACGGCGACTTCACGAAGGTCAAGGGCGGGGCGACCGTCGGCACCGGGGTGCCGGTGACCGCAACCGACTTCGAGTTCGACGACAAGAAGAAGAAGCTCAACTTCGCGAACGGGAAGGTGAAGCTCACCAGCGGCACCGAACTGACGGTGACCGCCGGGCACCTGGTCACCGCCGCGCTGCCGGACGCAAAGGGGCTCGAGGCGGGCGGGGTGGCCGAGCCGCTGCTGAAGTCCAAAGAGGACATCGCGAAGGTCGAGCGGGACCCGAAAGACCGGGTGACCGTTGAGGCCATCGGCTGGGTGAAGCCGAGCGAGCGCGTAACCGTGTGGTGGCAGGTGCTCGCGTACCTGATCATCACCTGCGCCGAAATCCTGATCTCGGTGACCGGCCTGGAGCTGGCGTTCGTCGCGGCCCCGAAGACGATGAAGAGCTTCGTCACCGGGTGCTGGCTGGCGGTGGTGTTCCTCGCCAACCTGCTCATCAACGCGCCGATAACGCAACTCTACCAGTACATGACGCCGAGCACGTACTTCGCGATGCTCGCGGGGGCGATGGCGGTCGTGGTGGTGGTGTTCATCCCGATCTCGGCCCAGTTCAACCGCTCGATGGCCCGGATGAAGGCCGCCGAGGACGCCGCGAAGGGCGCCGAGGGGAACAGCGAGACGGTGTAAGGCGGTTCTGAGCGAGCCGCGCGGCGGCTCGCTCAGTGTGCGCCAGTTGGTACCGCGGCACGGCCGGATCGACCGCCAGCGACCAGCGGTCGATGCCGCCGGCCAGCGAGAGCGCCTCGATGCCGGCCCCGCGCAGGATCGCGGCGCCCGTCAAGCTCCGAACCCCGTGGTGGCAGTAGACCACCACGGGCACTTCGGTCGGCACTTCTTCGATACGTGATGTGAGTTCGCCGAGCGGGATGAGCACGCTCCCGGGCAGCGCACAGAACGCATTTTCTTCGGGCTGGCGCACGTCGAGCAGCGTGACCTGTTGCCCGGCGTCGAGCGCGTGCTTCAGGTCGGAAGGCTGAATCTGCGGGATCATGGGTTCGGTTACTTCCCCGCGATGTCGGGCAGGCCGAGTTTCGTCAGGTACTCGCGCTCTTTGACGCGCATCGCGCGCGCGCTCGCGTCGTCGGTGTCGGTGTAGCCGCTCAGGTGCAGGCACCCGTGGATGACGTACAGCAGCAGTTCGAGGTTCAACTCGTGCCCGCGGTCCGCAGCGTACTCCCTTGCCACCTCGTATCCGATCACGACCTCGCCCTCGAGTGACTTCGCGCCCGGATCGGTGTACGGGAAGGTGAGCACGTCGGTCGGCTCGTCGTGCTGCAGGAACTGCTTGTTGAGCTGGCGAATGTGCGAGTTGTCCACGAACGCGAGCGTGACCTTGCCGGCCCTCGCGCCCTCGCCCTCCAGCACCGCGCGCGCGGCGTCCCTCAACCGCTGGAACTCCAGCGGGTACTCGTACGGGTTGGCAACGGATACACGTATCATGCTGTCATGATAGCACCCGCCACGCCTTCAGCACGCGGTCGGCGCGGTCCGCGGCGCGCGCGTCGATCGCCACGCACGCCGGCATGTGCCGGAACCACGTCGTCTGGCGCTTCGCGAGCTGCCGCGTGTGGGTGCGAATCAGAGTGACGGTTTCGTCCCAGGCGCGACCGGTTTCGAGGTGTTCGAGGAGCTCGCGGTATCCCACCGCCTGGCGCGCCTCGCGGCTGAGCGGGTGCGGCAGGTCGCGCAGGCGGCGCGCCTCGTCCAGCCAGCCCGCGTCGAGCATCGCGGTCACGCGGCGGTTGATGCGGTCGTACAGCTCGTCGCGGGGCAGCTCCAGCCGCACGGCCGGGATGCTCGCGGGCGCCGGTGCGGCCGCCGGGTCGTCGGTGAACGCGGCCGTGTCCCAGGTCGTCTGCCACTCGGAAATGGGTTTCCCGGTGAGGGCGTGCACCTCCAGGGCGCGAACCACGCGGCGCACGTCGTTGGGGTGCAGGCGGGCCGCGGCCCTGGC
>JBJSXS010000906.1:0-4736 GCA_046086545.1 Gemmata sp. | reverse complement strand
TCGATCCGGAACGGCACCCGGTCCTTCGTCGCAAGGATGGCTGCTTGGGCTTCGACCATTCGGAGGTACCCCATCAACACCTCGTCGGTCCGCTCCCCCCGGCGGACTTCCTCAACGCGCGTCTCGTCGTAACAACGAAGGACTTTGGCGGCGAGCGGCCAAGTCGGGTCCTGGTGCCGTTCGTTCACCCACCCGTGCAGTCTCATCAGGCTGCCCAGCCCCTCGGCGTGCCCAAAGAAGCTGAGGGACCGTAGGGCATACGTCACGCTCTGCCGGACCTCATCCGGCAGGTCGGTCCGGCGGAGTACGGCGCGGAGTCTGTTTGCCGCCCCGTCGTATCCCGTCGCCTCGACGTAGGCCCGCAGCGTGTGCCCGATCCCGTCGTAGGCCGTCAGCTTCTGTTCCCGCGCAACGGCGTCGGCGATCCGGAGGTCGAGCGAGAGCGAAGACTCCTTCTTGCAAGCCTCGTTGATGACGAGCCGCATTCGGGTGACGAACGTGTCGATGTCCTGCAACCTCTGTTTCGGATCCGGGTTCTGTGGATCGATGATCAGGAACATGACCCCCCCGGGTTCCAGTCGGCGGCCCGTAGTGTCGCCCTGTAAGTCGCCGGTGAACCGCTCGGGGCGCTGGAATGGGATCGCGATGTACTCACCTCTGGCGAACCGCCAGCAGTGCTCGCCGAGCAACCGCAGGAAGTGATGGAAGAATTGCTGGCAGTGTTCGAGCAGGGTGACCCCGCTCGACTTCCACTTCTCACCCGCGCAGGGCAACCGCCGGCGGATGGCACTGGTCCCGGTCGCGTGGCTGTGCCGGGGGACGTCGGGGGCGGCTCCCCGCGCGGGGATGTGCACGTAGTGCTTCTCACGGTGGAACTCATCGTCCTGGACGCTGGTCCCCAGGTGCTCGACCTCGCCGATCATTGACAGGTACGCGTCCAGGATTGGTGTCCCCCCGGCCGGGCCTGCTACCTCCTCCCCGCACACGATGCTCGACACGAAGTACGGCTTCTCGCCGTTCAGGGCACGCGGGTCCTGGACGACCGCCAACTCTGCGATTAGCGGCCGGATCCCGCACCGGGCGGAGACCGCCGCGACGCAGTGCCAGACAGCTCGGACCCACTCCGGGTCGTCGCCGTTCGGCGGCCCGGTGCTGACGTGCGGTCGTGCATCCAGTTCGCCCGTCGGGATGAACAGGTTGAGCGCCGGTATGTCGTCGAGGAGGATGCCCAAAACCTCACAGTTGTCGACGGCGCGGGCGTTCTCGGACTGCATGCATCAGTACTCCGGCAGCGGCCGTCCGGCGCCCCGCCGGTCTCAGCCGCCCGGGCACAGTTTACCGTCCGCGCCGGCCTCCAACACCAGTTCCGCCACCGATTGCCGCAGGGCGAGGACGGCAGCCGCCGACCGCGACCGCGGCCGCGGCAAGTCTATCCGCACCTCCTCCGTCACCCGCGCCGGCCGGCCGCCCACCACCAACACTCGGTCGCTCAGGTGCACCGCCTCGTCCACGTCGTGGGTCACCAGCAGGGTCGTCAGCCGCTCCCGGTCGTGGACCCGCGCCACCTCCTCCTGTAGGGCGAACCGGACCGACAGGTCCACCGCCGCGAGCGGCTCGTCGAGCAGCAGAACCGCCGGCAAGTTCACCAGGCCGCGGGCCAGGGCTACCCGCTTCTCCATCCCGCCCGACAGTTGGTGCGGCCAGGCCCGCGCGGCAGCTGAGAGGTGAACCAGTTCCAGGATCTGGGCGACCCGCCGGGCCCGCTCCGCCCTCGGGACCCCGGCCGGCAGGGCGAACGCGACGTTCTGCTCCGCCGTCAGCCACGGGAGCAGCCGGGACTCCTGGAAGACAACCCCCCGGTCCGGCCCCGGCCCGCGGACCGGCACCCCGGCCACCGTGATCTCGCCGTCGTAGTCCGTGTCGAGCCCGGCGATGAGCCGCAGCAGCGTCGTCTTCCCGCACCCGCTCGAGCCGAGCAGGGTGACGAACTCGCCCCGGTCAACCGTGAACTCCAGCCCGCCGAGGACGGCCGGACCGCCGGCATAGGCCTTCCGCCGGACCGCGACCCGGAGCCCGGCCCCACCGGACCACGCCGGCGATCGGTCTGCCGCGGATGGGGCGGTCCCGGCCGCCGGTGTCGGTGCTGTCATCACTGACCCTCGAACGTCGGCCGCCAGAACAGGAGCCACCGCTGGACCGCGGCCAGCCCGCGGTCGGTCGCCGCCCCCAGTAACCCGACGGTGACCATCCCGACGATCATGTCGTCCGGGCGGGAGAAGTTCCGCGCGTCCCACATCAGGAACCCCAGCCCGTCCGACGAGGCGATCACCTCGGCGACGATGAGCAGGACCCAGCCGAGACCCACCGCCGCGCGCATCGCGTGGAGGATGGGGGCGAGGGCCGACGGCAGCAGGACGTCGGTCACCAGGGTTGCCGACCCCTTCCCGTACACCCGGGCCACCTCGACGAGCTTCGGGTCGGCCGACCGGATGCCATGAACCGTCCCGAAGAACACGACGAAGAACGTGCCGACGGCGATCACCGCCACCTTCGACGCCTCGCCGATCCCCACCAGGATGATGATCAGTGGGATCCACGCCGACACCGGTACCGGTGCCAGCACCCCGACGGTCGGTGCCAGCACCCGCTCGGCCGCCCGGGACAGCCCGACCAGGGTGCCCGCCGCGACCGCCAGGACCGAACCCACCACGAACCCGGCGGTCAGCCGCCGCAGGCTCACCCAGGCGTGCCGCGGGAGGGTGCCGTCGGCCGTCATGCGGGCCGCGTCGGCCACCACCGCGGACGGCGGCGCGACCAGGGTCGGCGGCAGCCGCCCCGAGCGGACCCCGAACTCCCACACCCCGAGCAGCAGCAGCGGGAGGAGCAGGGGGACGACCACCCACGCGACCGCCAAGCGGACGGTCACGTCGGGCCGCGCGACTGCGGGGGCCGGGTTCATCGGGGTACTGCCATGAGGAGGTCGTCGCGGACGTTCACGGGGTTGCGGATGACGCCCTCGGCCTTGAGGAAGTCCGCCTTCCCCTGCAGGTCGGCGACGATCGGGCCGTCCAGTTCCGCCGACCACACCAGCTTCGGCCACGCCGCCCGGACGACCGGCAACGGGAGGTTGATCTCCTCGGCGACGATCGACTGGGCCTCCGCCGGGTTGTCGGCGACCCACTTCTTCCCGCGGTCCATGGCCCGCAGCACGCCGGCCGCGACGTCCTGGTGCTCCCGGCAGAACGCGCCGCGAGCGACCATCACCACCTGGATCGGCGCCTTCAACCCCGGGAGGACCTTGGCCGTCCCGTCGACCAGTTCCTGCTCGGGCCAGGGGGGGAACATCGCCCAGGCGTCGATCGCCCCCTTCTTGAACGCCACCTTGCCGTCGGGCGGGGTCAGGTTCACGAACTCCACGTCGCCGCGGCTCATCCCGTTGGCCTCCAGGTTCTTGATGAACCAGTAGTGGGAGTCGGAGCCGCTCAGCAGCCCGACCTTCTTCCCCTTCAGGTCGCGGATCGAGGTTGCCGGCGACCCGACCGGCACGATCACCTCGGACTCGAGGTTGCAGGACAGCCAGACGATCCGGGCGTCGGTGCCGCTCGACCGCCAGATGATCGCCGGCACCCCGGACGTCATGAGCATGTCCACCCGGTCGGTCGCCAGCGCCTCGCCGCTGGCGGGGATGGATTGCAGGGGCGGCAGGTAGTCCGGCTTCGCCCCGACCCCTGCCAGCGACTCCTCGAACCAGCCCTTCTTCTTGGCGACGTAGTACGGGGCGAAATCCACCGCCGTGAACGGCGTGTTCAGCCGCACCGTCCGCGTCTTGACGTCCGCCTTCTTCCACGGCTCGAAGTACGCCAAGACGACGACGGCCAATACGGCGACGAGCACGCCGCCGACGATCGCTAACCGCTTTCCCATGACTCCCCCGTGTCGGAGTGAGGATGGGGGCGGACCGACGGCACCCGGACCCCCACCCGATTCTGTCCCGTCACAGGAGTGTCAGGTTAGCAGATCCGGTCCGGGGGGGCTGATACCGTCTGACAAGCCCTACAGCGGCACGGCCCCTGCCGAATGGATTTTGCGTAAGATACTACTCCGGATCGGCTTGTGGCCACACTACCCCGCCGACCTTCGCCCCTTCGCCGGGCCGGAGCCCGTAGAGACGGGCCGCCACCGGGGGCGACCCCGGGTTCCGGTCCCTCACCCGCGGAGGGTGTAACTCACACGGAGCTTGCCATCCTTCGGCCGCACCTTGGTCACCTCCACACGCGGCAACCCGGCCGTGGACCGAGCGTGGGTGCCCCCGCACGGCACCGGCGGGAAGTCGCCGATGGCGACCGCCCGGTTGGCGAACGGGTCGCCGACAACCGTGACCGGTAGGTCCGACTCGATTGCCCGGGCGACGAGTTCCGGGAGTTCACGGGAGACCGCGCCCGCCAGGTCGGCGCTCGCCGGGTCGAACTCGACCCGGGCCTCGCCGGGCCAGTGGTGGCCGTTTGTCGCGCGCAACTCGGGCCACCGGCGCTCGACGACGGCCGCGATCAGGTGCCCGGCCGTGTGCCAGGCGCTGCCGGTCCGCCGCCAGTCGCCGTCCACCTCGACCCGGACCGCCTGGCCGACGACGAACCCGTCGGTCGATTCGAGGTAGTGGTTCACCTCGTCACCGGCCTTGGCGACGTGGGTCACGGGTCGCCCCGCGATCGTGCCCCGGTCGGCCTTCTGGCCTCCCC
>JBJSXS010000905.1:0-7304 GCA_046086545.1 Gemmata sp. | reverse complement strand
CAAGGAAAAGGCCGCGCCGCCCCTGGTCTACGTTGGCGGCGCGGGTACGTTCGCCCCGTCCGGGGCCGACAAGCAGGTGCTCAAACGTTATCTGACCGAACAGCACGGTATGATCCTGGGCGACACGCTCGGCAACGGCGGGTTCCACAGCAACTTCATCGCCGTGATGAACGAGATCACCGGCACCACTCGCGTCGAGATCCCGCGCGACGACCCGATCCACAAGCGGCCCTACGAGATCCCCCAACTGCCTTTCGTGGTGGCGCACGGCGGCTCGGTCCCGTACGGGTGGAAGATCGACGGCCGCTGGGCCGTGTACCACCACCCCGGCGCGCTCAGCGACGCGTGGCGCGACGACCGCGCCGGCATCAAAAAGGCCATCGCCGATCAGTGCTACCTGCTCGGCATCAACGTTCTCTCCTACGCACACCGGGAACACGACCAATGGCGCCGCTCGCAACAACCGTAACTCGGGCTCTCGTCGTCGCGCTCGCCATCTGCGCTTGCTCCGCGCTCGCTCCGGCCGGACCCCTCGACGAGATGCCGGTCGAGCGCTGGGCCAAGCTCAAGGAGGCCGAGCGGTTCCAACTGAACGCGGCCGAGCGGCTGTACCGCGAGGGGCAGTGGAAGGCCGCGGCCGACGAGTACGAGAAGTTCCTAAAGCTGTACGACAAGAGCGAGGGGGCCGCGTTCGCGCAGCTCAAGTGGTCGCGGTGCATGGTGAACCTGCGGAAGCAGAACGCCGCCATCAAGGACGGCTACCAGTCGCTGCTCGACTACTACCCGGACTCGCCCGAGGCGCCGATCGCGGGCCTGCTCATCGGTCGCACCTACCGCGACATCGGTGACGCCAAGCCGGCCAAGAAAGCGTACGCGAAGGTGATTGCCGCGCACCCGAAGCACTTCGCCGCGGTGATGGCGCGCCTGGACCTCGTCGACATGGCCGAGAAGGAGAACGACAACGCGACCCGCGTCAGGTTGCTCCGCGAACTGACCTACGACGTGGAGCGCAAGGGGCCGACGAGCGAGCCGTGCGTGGAGGCGTCCCAGAAGTTCGCGCGGCTCACATTCCGCACCGGCAACTTCGAGGAGGGGCTGAAGGCGCTCGCGACGTCGTGCTCCGAGGTGCAGTTGCCGCACCTGCTGATGCACCCGAACTGGGGCGCGCTACCGACCATCGTCGGCGAACTCACGGGCGCGAAGGACGAGCCCGCCAAGAAGGCCGCCGGCGAGAAACTCACGGACGCCGGCGCCGCGTGGCTCAAGACGCAAGTGACCGCCAACCTGAAGGACGCGAAGACCAAGCCCCAGGCGATGGCTGTTTGGTACGACATCGCGGTTTTGCGCCGGCACGCCGGCCAGGCCGACAAGCAAAAGGCGGTGTACGAGGAGATCGTTGCCGCACTCGGGCCTGACGACGTGACGCTCGGTCACCTCGCACAGTGGTACAAATCGCAAAAGCAGTTCGAGCAGGCGCGGAACACGTACGGCAAGTTCAAGGACGCGGCCGAGGGGCAGGGCAACATCGCGCTGAGCTACCGCGAGGAGATGCCGCCGCAGACCGACAAGGCCGTGGCGATTTACCGGCAACTCGCGGCCGACGCGAAGGCCGCCCCGCGGTGGCTCGGGGAGGCCGCGATGGCGTACCGCAAGGGCGGCAAACCCGACCAGGCCATCGCCGTGTACCGCGAGCTGATCACCTCCGACGCGAAGGGCGCGGACGGGTACGCGGTCGCCATCGCCGACACGCTCTACGACGCGAGCCGCTGGAAGGAGTGCATCGCGGCGTACCGGGGCACGAACAACTTCCCAACCAACTACCTGCACATGGCGACCGCGAACCGCCGCCTCAAGCAGTACGACGAGGCCATCACGCTCTACCGGCAAGTGATCGCGGGTTCGCCCCAGCACGCGTCGGCCGCGCTGCTCCAGATCGCGTACACGCAGGAAGAGGCAGGTAAAAAGGAGGACGCGATCAAGACGCTGAAACTGATCTGCGACAAGCACCCCAAGTCGAGCGAGGGGAGTACGGCCCACACCCGGCTCAACGACGTCTACAAGATTCCGGTCACGCTCGGCGGGGCTAAGGACTGAGGGCGCGCCGGTCAGCCCTTCGGCTCGAGGTCGAGAAACACCACGCACGACGGGTTCCCGACCGGAGTGTAATGCCCGGTGAACGTCAGCGCGCCCGTGTTGCGGTCCGCCTTGAACACGGTCACATGGTCCGCGCGCTGGTTGCAACAGTACAGGAACGTGCCGGTCGGGTCGAACGCGAAACTCCGTGGGTAGTTGCCCCTCGTCCATTCGTCGCCCAGGTGCGTCAGGTCGCCGTTGCCCCCGACCGCGAAGACCCCGATGCTGTCGTGCAACCGGTTGCCGACGTACACGAACTTGCCGTCGGCCGACACCAGGATTTCAGAACAGAAGTTGCTGCCCGCGTAGCCCTTGGGGAGCGTCGAGATCGTCTGCCGGGGTGTCAACTTCCCATTGTCCGCGTCGTAGTCGAATCCCACGACGGTGGACCCCTCTTCCTGAACCGAGTACACCCGTTTGCCGCTGGTGTGGAAGCAGAAGTGCCGCGGCCCGTCGCCCGGCGGCAGGCTGATAGACAGCGGGTCGTTCGCCGTAAGGGTGCCCTTCGCGGCGTCGAAGCGCCACACGAAGATGGTGTCCAAACCGAGATCCACGTGCAGGACGAATTTTCCCGCCGGGTCGGTCTGGATCTGGTGGGCGTGCGTCCGGTCGTGGCCGCTAAAAGCGAAGCTCCCCGGGGGGGCGTTTTTGGCCCTCGTCGGCCCGATCTTGCCGGCGTCCACCTTCACGTCGGTAGCGTCCCCGAGTTTTCCGTCGACGAGCACCGGGAGAACTGCGACCGAGCCGCCGAAATAGTTGGCGACGAGCAGGAACTTGCCCGACGGGTGCAGGCTCACATACGTCGGACCGGCGCCTCCCGACGCGACCGTGTTCAGGGCCGTGAGCGAACCGTCTTTTGGGTCGATGGCGAACGCGGTGACGGTGCCCTGTTTCTTGTCCCCGTGGCGGTCGGTTTCGTTCGCGGAGTACAGGCGCGTCCCGGCCGCGTTGACCGCGAGATGGCTCGGGCTGGTGCCCGATTCGTGAACACCGGCCGGGGTCAGCGCGCCCGTGGCACGGTTGACTCGGAAGATGTGGATGCCGCGTCCGTTGCCCGGCGGCAGATCGACCTGCGTGGGCAGCACGTCCTTGAGCGGTGAACTGAACGTGCCCACGTAAGCGAGTAGGGGCGAGTCGGCCCCTTTCTGCCTCGCCCCCGTCGAGCGCGCCCCCGCGAGAGCGACCGAGGAGGTAACAAACGTGCGGCGGTCCGGGTCGGCTGCTGACATCGGAGTTCCTGTCGAGCGGATAGCTGGCACATTATGTGTCGGCGAAGGGGCGGCAAATCACCTCGAGGGGTACAACTCGCGCACTCCGTTCTTCAAACCGTACACCCGCGCGACATCCGCGTCCGCCAACGCGCGGTCAAACACTGCTAGGTCATCTAAATAGCCGACGTAGGCCGCGCCGAGTACCAAGAGAACCTTCGCCGGGTCCCAGTCGAACCGCAGGTCCCACTTGTCGATGCTCCCCTGAAGCTTCCCGTTGAGGTACAGCTTGCCGCGGGGCGGGTTGGCCTTGTCGTTGATGTTCTCCACCGTGAACGCGACGTGGGTCCACTTGTCGCGCGCGAACGGGGCCTTCTCCACCTGCACCATCGGCCGCTTCTCGAACGGAATGTCGGCCCACGCCTTGTTGTCCGGGTTCCAGATGTGCACGAGCGGGCGGATCGCGTACCGGAAGTACCGCGGCGTCTCGTCCTTCGACCACTCGCAGAAAATGAACCCCTTCTTGGTGTCCTCGCCAACGATCTGCAACGGGTCGCAGTACCCGGGCTCGAGGTCCTTGTCCGGGTCGAGCCGGAGCCACGCGGCGACGGTGCAGCTCCAGGTCTTCGCGTTGTACCCGAGTACGCCTTTATCCTTGTACGCGGGGCGTGTGTTTCCCTTCTTCGGGAAGTGTAGCGCGCCGCCGAACCGCCCGGTGTCGGCCACCAGTTTGACCTCCTCGTTCGGTTTGGCCGGAACGAGTTCCTTTCCGCGCTGGACGTAACACGTTGTGTCCCCGCGCGAGAAGTCCGCGTCGAGCCCTTTGTCGAACGAGGCGTGGAGCGTGAGCGCCTTCGCCAACTTCGCGTCCGCGTCGGTATCCGCGCCGCCGGCCGGAACCGCGACCACTACTGCCGCGAGGACCACACATCTTCGAACCGCGCGTTTCATCTTCGGCTCAGGTTGGCTGCCAGGGGCGGGGTGCCCCTTGCGGCACACCGAAAAAAGCAGTCTAACGACTCGCGCGCACGAAAGGAACCACGTGTCGGCACGACTCCGGAACTGACGCCCGCGCAGGCAAATCGCAAACACGGTCCCAGACAGGGTGTGTGCAGATATTATAAGAGGCACTTGTTCCCACTATAAACGAGGCCCGCCGTGATTCGCTCCGCTCTCCTGCTCGCCTTGGTGCCAGCTACGTTCCTGCTCGCAGCCGACCCGCTACCCCTGCCGGCCGCAGCCCGTCGCGCGGCCGATCAGCCCATCAAGGTCGGCATCATCGGCTTGGACAACTATCAGGCGGTCGCGTTCACGCAACTGTTCCACGACCCCAAAGCGGGTGACGACCTGAAGGGGCTGAAGGTGGTCGCGGCGTTCCCCGCGGGTAGCTCGGACATTGAGGAGAGCACGCGCGAACTGCCCAAGTGGGAGGACCAGATCAAGAAGTTCGGGGTCGGTATCGTCAAGTCGCCCGACGAGGTCATCAAGCAGTCCGACGCGATCCTGCTGATGAGCGTGGACGGGCGGGCGCACCTGGAGCAGCTCAAGCCCATCCTGCAGGCCGGAAAGCCGGTGTACGTCGGGCGCCCACTGGCCGCGTCGCTGGCCGACGCGGTCGAAATCTTTCGGCTCGCGGCCGAGCACAAGACGCCGATCTTTTCGTGTTCGCAGCACCGGTTCAGCCCCGGGTTCATCGGGATGCGGAAACACGCTGAGGTTGGCGAGGTGCAAGGTGCCGACGTGTACGGCGGGTGCCCACGCGAACCGCACCACCCGGACCTGTTCTGGCACGGGGTCCACGGCGTCGAAACGCTGTACACGATCATGGGACCGGGGTGCGTGTCGGTAACGCGTGCCAGCACCGACCTGGCCGAGCTGGTGACCGGCGAGTGGAAGGACGGGCGCGTCGGCACCTATCGCGGCATCCGCAAGGGTGCGGTGAAATACAGCGCTACGGTGTTCGGCACCAAGGGCGTCTCCACCGCCGGCATCTACGGCCACGGCGTGCCGATTAAGGGCGTGGTGCCGACGAACGACAAGTACATGGGTTACGAGGGTGTTGCCACCGAGATCGCGAAGTTCTTCAAGACCCGCACCCCGCCGGTGAGCGCTGAAGAAACCATAGAGCTGTTCGCATTCATGGAGGCCGCCGAGGAGAGCAAGCGACAGAAGGGCGCTCCGGTGAAAATTGCCGACGTGCTGGTGAAGGCGCGGAAGAAGTGACGGCTGCCAACGTTGGCCTCGCGGGCTACGCACGCGAGGCCGCAAACTGCGTCTAGATTTCGGAAGTCGCGCTAGCTCTTGTTAATCAGAAAAGGTATATTTTAACATACCCCTCACCGGGATGCGCCCGCCCGCCCTTGTCAGCCGTCCGCCCGCCTGGATCGCTCCATGACCAAGTCGACGGCCGCCCTTCTAATTCTCGCGCTCGCGGCGGCTCATGCGCCGGCGGCCGCAAAGGTGACCCCTGCCACGGTCGCGCTCGACAGCCCCGAGGCGTCCCAGCAACTGCTCGTTACTCTCGAAACTGGCGACGGCACCCGTGCCGCGAAGTACGAAGTTGCCGATCCGACCATAGCCACAGTCGATACCGCCGGCCGGGTCACTCCGAAGTCCGAGGGCAAAACCGAAGTGGTCGTGCGGCACGGCGCCGATTTGGTTCGCGTGCCGGTGGAGGTCAAGGGCCTCAACGCCCCTCGACCGGTGTCGTTCGAGCAGGAGGTGATCCCGATTCTGACTAAGGCCAACTGCAATCGCGGCGGGTGCCACGGCAAGGCCGAAGGGCAGGGCGGTCTGAAGTTCAGCGTGTTCGGGTTCGACCCGCTGGCCGACTATCAGGCGCTGGTGAGCGAGGGCCGCGGGCGCCGCGTGTTCCCGGCCGCGCCGGCGAGCAGCCTGTTCCTGATGAAGGGTACCGGCGCAACTCCGCACGGCGGCGGGAAAAAACTCGACGCCCAGAACCACCACTATAAGCGCCTCTTGCGCTGGGTGCGCGAGGGCACCCGCTTCGCCGAAGAGAAGGTGCCCACGGTAACCGCGCTCGAAGTTGAACCGACGCAGCGCACGATGGCGTTCGGCACCACGCAACAGGTAAGAGTCACCGCGATCCTGAGTGACGGCTCTCGCAAGTGCGTGACCGCGGAGGCCGGGTTCGACTCGAACGCCGGGAACATCGCGGGCGTGGACGACCGGGGCCTGATCACCGCCGGCGACAATCCCGGCGAGGCCGCGGTCCTCGTTCGATACATGGGCCAGGTCGCGGTGTGCCGGGTTACGCTCCCGCGGCCGGGGGTGAAGTTCGCGCGGCCCGCCGAAGCAAACTTCATCGACAAGCACGTCTGGGACAAGCTCGCGAACCTCGGCATCCCGCCGAGCGACCTGGCCGACGACGCGATGTTCTTGCGCCGGGTGTTCCTGGACACCATCGGCACGCTGCCCACCGCGTCCGAGGCCGGGGCGTTTCTCGGAGACGCCAGCGCCGACAAGCGCGCAAAGCTCATCGACAAACTACTGGAGCGGCCGGAGTACGCCGACTTCTGGGCGATGAAGTGGTCAGACGTCCTCAAGGTGGACAAGGACGCGGTGACCCCGCAGGGCGCCGTTGCGATGACCCGGTGGCTCCGGCGGCAGTTCGCCGAGAACCGGCCCTACGACCAGTTCGCGCGAGACGTGCTGCTCGCCAGAGGCAGCACCACTGCCGACGGCCCGTCCGCGATCTACAAGGCGCTCGCGACGCCCGAGGCCGCGGCGCAGGGACTGAGTCAGGTGTTTCTTGGGGTGCGGATCGAGTGCGCGCAGTGCCACCACCACCCGTCGGAGCGCTGGAGCCAGGACGACTACTGGGCTCTCGCCGGCATGTTTTCGGGCGTGGCCCGGAAGCCGTTGCCCGGCGGGGCCGAAGCCGTGGTGTGGGGTGCCGGAACGAACCTAGGGCCGAAGGTCGGCAAGGGGAAGAAGGCGAAG
>JBJSXS010000904.1:0-3977 GCA_046086545.1 Gemmata sp. | reverse complement strand
CCCGCCCCAGCCGGAGGACCGAGGTCCGGGAGCCGAGAGGCCCGAAGAGAAGCCCGGCCCGCCGCGAACCGGAGACACAGCCCGCCCGGCAGCGGCGGGCCGGGCTTCGGTCGCGCGCCGGTTGTGGTGCCGTCATATTTGTCAGCGTCCGGGCGCAACCGTGTACACGGCCGGCCAGAAAAGTGAGGAATCCGGGCCGGTTCGCTCACGGCGGTTGACGCGCCCCGGTTCTGTGACCTATCATTAAAATGTCGTGATATTGCCAGCATTCCCCCGCACCGTCGCATGTCGTCAAACCCTGTAGCGGCCGACAAGGTTTCGGAGACGCTGGTCGCCTCCCCTAAGAAGCTGTTTACAGCCCTGCGGGAGGCGTGTCTGGTCCACATCTATCCGACCGGCCCGACGATGGGGCGGCGGTACCCGCTCAACGACCGGCCGCTGGTTCTGGGTCGCGGCGAGGACAGCGACATCCGGCTGGACGACCACTCGGTGTCGCGCAAGCACGCGATCATCGAGCAGACGAGCGACGGGCACCACGTAACCGACCAGCGCAGCACCAACGGCACGTTCGTCAACGACAAGCAGATCGGCACCCCGTGCCTGCTGCACGACGGCGACTACCTCCGGGTCGGCAACTGCCTGTACCGCTACCTGGCCGGCGGGAACATCGAGACCGAGTACCACGAAGAGATCTACCGCCTCACGATCCTCGACGGCCTGACCCAGCTCCACAACAAGCGGTACCTCGACGAGTTCTTGGAGCGCGAGGTGGTGCGGTCCCAGCGGCACCAACGGCCGCTGTCGGTACTGGCCCTGGACATCGACAAGTTCAAAACCATCAACGACAGCCTCGGGCACCTGTGCGGCGACTTCGTGCTGCGCGAGCTGGCCGGGCTGATCCGGTCCACCGTGCGGCAGGAAGACCTGTTCGCCCGGAGCGGCGGCGAGGAGTTCGTCGTCGTCCTCGTGGAGACGACCAGGGACGGCGCGGAGCTGGTCGCCGAGCGCATCCGCGCGGCGGTCGCGGCGCACCCGTTCAAGTTCGAGACGACCCCGATCAGCCTGACCATCAGCGTCGGGGTGGCGTGTACGCTCGGCCAGCCGCCGGTGACCGCCGAGTCCCTGCGCAAGGACGCCGACCAGAGGCTGTACGAGGCCAAGCGCGCCGGCCGCAACCGCGTGTGTTCCTGAGCTCCAGCTTCAAAGAACCGGGCTGAACAGCCGGGCGGCGTTCTCCGCGAGGCGGCCCACGAGCGGGCGGCTCGCGAACACCGCGGGGTCGATTCGCACCGAGTGCTCCAGGTCCGCAAGGTACGCGTCTTCCATTTCCCTGACCGTGCCGCCGTCGAAGAACTGCGCGTTGCACTCGAAGTTCAGGAACAGGCTGCGGTTGTCCGTGTTCGCGGACCCGACCGACGCCCACTCGCCGTCCACCAGCACGTACTTGGAGTGCATCATCCCGCGGGTGTACTGGTACACCTTCACCCCGGCCGCGAGCACGTCGGCCCAGTAGTACCGGGCCGCGAGGAACGGGAGCCACTTGTCCGGGCGAAACAGGCCCAGCAGTCGCACGTCCACCCCGGACCGCGCGGCCAGCATGAGGGCGTCGCGGAACCCGGCGTCGGGCACGAAGTACGGGCTGGCGATCCACACCCGCTCGCGGGCCCGCAGCACGGCCGCCACGTAGGTCTCGCGCACCGCCTTGAACTCGGCGTCCGGCCCGCTGGCGACCACCTGCGCGAGCACCGTGCCCGGTTGCGGGCGGGGCTCCGGGAAGTACCGCCCGCCGGTCACCGCCTCCCCGGTCGTGAAGTGCCAGTCGTCCAGGAACGTGTGCTGCAGCCCCTCGACCGCCGGCCCGGCGAGCCGGAAGTGCGTGTCCCGCCAGTGCCCGAACTTGGGGTTCCGGCTCAGGTACTCGTCGGCCAGGTTCAGCCCGCCGCAGAACCCGGTGTGCCCGTCCACCACCAGGATCTTGCGGTGGTTCCGCAGGTTCACCCGCAGCGGGTTGACCAGCGGCAGGAACGTGGCGGCCCGGCCCCCGGCCCGACGCACGTCGCGCAGCAGTCGCGACGGCAGCGTGTACGAGCCGACCGAGTCCACCAGAAAGCGCACCTCGACCCCGCGGCGGGCGCACGCGCACAGCGCCTCGATGAACCGCCCCCCGGTCGCGTCCGCGCGGCAGATGAAGAACTGCGCGTGGACGTGGTGCTCGGCCCGCTCGACGGCGGCGACCATCGCGTCAACGGCGGGCACCCCGTCGTGGTACAGGGTGACCGCGTTCCCGCTGCTGACCGGGAACCCGTCCCCGTGGTGCCCGATCTTAACGAGCGCGTCCCACCGCTCGGGCACGCCGGCCGGGCGACCGCCGGCCCGCGGCGCGAGCCGCTTGTACGCCCGGCTCCGCGCCTGCCGCCGGCGGAGCCGCCGCTGCACCGTCTGGTACCCGAACACCAGGAACAGGAGCGCGCCCAGGAACGGCACCAGCAGGACCGTGAGCGCCCACGCGATGGCCGACTGCGGCTCGCGCTTGGTGTGCAGGACAGCGAGCAGCGTGCCGACGGTGAGCACCACCTGGACCAGCAGCAGGTTCCCGGCGATGTCCTGCCAGAACGTCGAAACGAAATCGGTAAACGACATGCCGCTAGTATAGCGCCGCGCCCGGCGGCAGAGGCCTGCATATACACAACTCCTACGCCCTCGCCGCGTGAGGAACCCGTGATGAAGCGCGTCGCGTTCGGTCAGGTCGGCCCGCCGCCGGCGGTGCTGCGGCTGGAAGACGACGTGCCGGCCCCGGAGCCGAAGCGCGGCGAGGTGCTGGTGCGGATGCTCGCCAGCCCGGTCAACCCGTCGGACCTGATGTTCGTCCACGGCAAGTACGGCCTGAAGCCGTCGCTCCCCGCGACGCCCGGGTTCGAGGGCGTGGGCGTGGTCGAGGCGACCGGCGGCGGCCTCCTCGGCTGGCTCCGCAAGGGGAAGCGGGTCGCGGTCATCAACAGCCGCACCGGCACCTGGGCCGAGTACGCCGCGGTGCCCGCGCGCACGGTGGTGCCGGTGCCCGACTCGATGGCCGACGAGCAGGCCGCGTGCTTCTTCGTGAACCCCGCGACCGCGCTCGCCATGACCGTGGACGAGTTGAGGCTGCGCCGCGGCGCGTGGCTGCTGCAGTCCGCCGCCGGCGGAGAGTTGGGCAAGATGGTGATCCGACTCGGGCGCAGGTTCGCGTTCCGCACGATCAACGTGGTGCGCCGCCGCGAGCAGGTCGAGGAGTTGAAGACGCTCGGGGCGGACCATGTCATTGTGGAGGCCGACGGCCCGATCCCGGAGCAGGTGCGGCGGCTGGTGCCCGACGGCGTGCGGTTCGCCATCGACCCGGTCGGCGGCGGGACCGGGTCACAGGTGATCGCGTCGCTCGCGGACGGCGGGCGGTGCCTCGTGTACGGCTCGCTCTCCGACGAACCGGTGGCCGTCCACCCCCGGCAACTGATCGGCAACGGCGTCCGGGTGGACGGGTTCTGGCTCGGCGCCTGGGCGCGCCGGCAGCGGGTCCTCACCATGCTGAAGCTGTTCAGGCGGGTGCGCGGGCTGATGGCCGAGGGGGTGTTGCGAACGCAGTTCGCCGCGACGTATCCCATCGAGGACGCGGCGAAGGCGGCCGCGCACGCGGCCGCGCCCGGCAAGGGCGGGAAGGTGCTGCTGCGCATCGGCGTGCGGTAGCGCGAAGGTCCCGCCCCCTGCCGCTACGAGCGCCGAGCGAGCGGGCCGTGCCCGACGCCGGCCGCTACCCCGGTGCAACCCAGGTGAACACGCCCTGCCGGGCGTCGGCGGGTACGCGGCCGTCGACGCTGAACAGCCGCTCGCCCGCGAGCGAGCCGGGCCGGTGCAGCCGATCCCGGAGCGCCCGCGGCCGGCGGCCGCGGGCAACGCCGTGTGACCCACCGGCGACCAAGGAAGACGGGGCACCTCTTCACTTCGAT
>JBJSXS010000903.1:0-5081 GCA_046086545.1 Gemmata sp. | reverse complement strand
AGAGCACGGCGCGCGGCGCCGGGCCCGGGCCCCGCGGACCTGTGGAGGTCACCCGGCGTATGTTCGAGTCCGACGCCCGACGCCCGCTTGTTGAGCACTCGGTCGCTACGACCGTGAGTGGGTTCGAGGACGAAGAGCCCCCCAGTCTCTCGCGCCGCCACCCGCAGTGGCGGGACGTGCCCGGCGAGCAGTGGGACGACTGGCGCTGGCAGACGCACAACGCGATCCGTTCGGTTCGGCAACTGCGCAACCTTCTTCGCTTCACGCCTGAAGAGTTGGAAGCGCTCGGCCGCCTGGAGGGTGAGTTCAAACTCGCCATCCCGCCGTACTACTTCTCGCTCATTGACCCGGACGACGCGAACGACCCGATCCGTATCCAATCGGTGCCGTCCCCGCTAGAAGCCGAGAACCCCTCGGGTTACGAGCTGGACGACCCGCTCGAGGAAGACAAGGACTCGCCGGTCCCGGGGCTGACCCACCGGTACCCCGATCGCGCGCTCCTCATCACCACGCCCAACTGTTCGATGTACTGCCGGTACTGCACGCGCAAGCGCGCGACCCTCACCCGCGGGGGGTGGGAAGCGGTTAGCGCCGACGACGAGCGGATGATCGAGTACGTCCGGGAGCACCGCGAGATCAAGGACGTCATCGTGTCGGGCGGCGACCCCCTCACGCTCCCGGTCGGAAAGCTCCGGTACTACCTTGAGAACCTCAAGGCCATCAAGCACGTGGACGTGGTGCGCATCGGCACCCGCGTGCCCGTTACGCTTCCCCAGCGGCTCTACGACCCTGAACTGATCGACCTGTTGGGGTCCACCGAGAAGGTGTACATCCAGACGCACTTCAACCACCCTCGGGAAGTGACGCCCGAAGCGGTCCGCGTTTGCAAAGCCCTGCTCCGCGCCGGGATGCCGATCAACAACCACTCGGTGCTGCTGAAGGGCGTGAACGACGACCTCGGCACCATGCGTTCGCTGCTCCGCAACCTGCTCAGGGCGAAGGTCCGCCCGTACTACTTGTTCCACTGCGACCCGGTGACCGGGGCCGGCCACTTCCGCACCAGCGTGTGGAAGGGGCTCGAGATCATGGAAGGGCTCCGCGGCCACATGAGCGGGATCGGAATCCCCACGTACGTTGTTGACAGCCCGCACGGCGGCGGCAAGATCCCGATGATGCCAAACTACCTCGTCTCCATGTCTGACGACGCGGTGGTGCTGCGCAACTACGAGGGCCTGCTCATCCGCTATCAGGCGGAGGACAAGCCCGCGGCCAACGGGCAACCGACCACGACCCGCGGCGTCAGCGGGTTGCTGCAGGGCGACAAGACCGCGCTGATTCCGGACGGCACCGAGCGCCTGGCCCGTCGCAAGCAGCGGACGGCGCCCGAGGGGTGTGGTGGCGAAGTGGCGCACGACCCGAACACCGACGGCGGCGCGTTGCGGCCCATCATCCCGCTCCCGATGTTGACCAACCCAGCGCCCGCGAGCGGCCAGGTCGCTCATAACGACTAAGCTCGGCGCCTTCCCCGAACAACCCCAGGCCAATAGCCTGGGGTTGTTCGTTCTGTTCGCTCCGCGGGAGTTTTGTGATGACCGGCCCTTCGCCGTCTGCCCCACAAGGCCAGGAGCGCGAGTCCTCTAACGCGCTGATCTGGTCGGCCCTCTCGGCCGGGTTTGCGATCTGCATGTTCATCTACTCCGGGCGGGTAGAGCCGGAGAAGACGACCTTTTACGTGATTGCGTCCGCCATCGGGGCCCTTATGGCCGCCGTGAACGGCTACGGCGCGTGGACCGCCTACCAAAAGACTAAGAAGTAACGTGACCGGCACCTCTCGCTGCCGGTGGGAGCGACCCCATGCGCATCGGAATTGCGTGTACCTTGAAGCCCGAGGGCCCGCTCCCGACCGGCGCGCCGGACGACCTGCACGAGGAGTTCGATTCGCCGGCCGTGGTCAAGGCACTCGGGGACGTGTTCCGCGCGCTGGGGCACTCGGTAGCCGAACTGGGGGACGGTCGCGGCTTCCTCGAAGCCGTTCTCAGAGACCCACCGGACCTTGTGTTCAACTTTGCGGAAGGCGCGGGGGTGAGCCGCTCGCGCGAGGCCCGCGTGCCGGCAGTATGCGAAATGCTCGGGATCCCGTACACCGGGTCCGATCCGCTGGCCCTTGCGGTCGCGCTCGACAAGGACATGACGCGCCGGGTCGCGGAGTCGCTCGGGGTCACGGTGCCGAAGGGCATCACGCTGGCGCCGATCGCGGGCGAGTACGACGGCGACTTTGCGGAGTTCCCGCCCATCATCGAAGACGCCGGCCTCGCCCTCCCGGTGATCGCCAAGCCCACCTGTGAGGGGTCGAGCAAGGGAATCCGCAACCGGTGCCTGATCAAGTCGCTCGACGAGTTGGGGCCGACCGTCGTCGGTTTGTGGAAGGACTACCAGCAACCGGTGCTGGTGGAGGAGTACATCGCGGGCGAGGAGGTAACCGTCGGGCTGCTCGGCAACGACCCGCCGCAGCCGGTCGGAATCATGCACATCGTCCCGAAAAAGGCCCCGGCGGACTTCGTGTACAGTCTCGAAGTGAAGCGCAACTGGGCGGACGCGGTCGAGTACGTGGCCCCGCCGAAGATGCCGCGCGACGTGCTCCGCGCCATCGAGGCCGACGCGATCGCGGTGTTCGCGGGCTTGGGGTGCCGCGACGTGGCGCGACTGGACTTCCGGGTGCGCGACGGCGTACCATACTTCCTCGAAGTGAACCCCCTTCCGGGTCTGAACCCCGAGTCCGGCGACCTGTGCTACCTCGCGTACCGCATGGGCCTCTCCTACCCACAGCTCATCGGCCAGATCCTCGACGCCGCGACCGCCCGTTGCGGTCTGAAATGACCCACCGGTCGTAGCGCGCGGTTGTGAGATTCGTGTGGCTTTTGGCTGTTTCGGCCGCGCACCTGTAGCTACATTTTCCACATCCGCGTGCCGGACGCCTTGTGACGACAACGAGAGCTCCCCCGACCCGACTCGCGCATGAATCGGGCGCCCCGGATTCGAGCCGCACCATGCCCGCGCCTTCAGTCCTCGTCCTGTACAACGAACCGGTTCTGCCCGCCGACCACCCGGACGCTGGCTCCGAGCACGACATCCTGGACACCGTCGCGGACACGTTCAAGGTCCTCAAGTCGGCAGGGTTCGAGACCACCAAACTCGGCATCAACTTCGACCCGCAGCCGCTCCTGGAGCGGGTCCGGACGAACCGCCCTCAAGCGGTGTTCAACTTGTTCGAGGGCATCGCGACTCAGACGGCCACAGAGGTCGGGGCGGCCGCGCTGCTCGAGTGGCTCAACGTGCCGTTCACCGGGTGCCCGTCGCCCGCGCTGGCGCTGGGGCGCGACAAGGTGCGGACCAAGCACCTCCTCGCGGCGACCGGCATCCCGACCCCGGACTACGCCATAATCGACGCGCTGCCGGTGCCCCACTGGCCCCACTCGTGGCCCGCCATCGTGAAGCCGGCGTACCAGGACGCAAGCATCGGGATCGATCAGAACAGCGTGGTGACCTCACAGAAGCAACTGGAGGATCGCGTCGCGCACGTGCTGGCGACCTACGGCCCGCCGGTGGTGGTCGAGCGGTACATCCGGGGGCGCGAGTTTCACGTCAACATGATCGAGGAACCGGGCGCCGCGCCGAACGCACCGCCACTGGTGCTGCCGGTGGCCGAGATCGCGTTCAAAAAGGACGCCCCGGGCCAGTGGGCGGTGTACACGTTCATTGCCAAGTGGGACGAGCACAGCGCCGAGTATGAGGCCGCGCCCCTGGTCTCGCCCGTGGAACTGCCCGCGGACGTATTTGCCCGGTTGGCCGCGATCGCGCAGCGCTCGTTCCGCGCGTTGGGGTGCCGGGACTACGCGCGCATCGACGTGCGGATGGATTCGGACGGCACCATCTACGTGCTTGAGGTGAATCCTAATCCTTACCTGAACAGCCTCGCGCTGGTCAACGGGTTGCTCGCGATCGGGCGCACCCACGAGCAGCTCTTGGTTAATCTCGCGCTCGCCGCCCTCGCTCGGGGCGGCACCGGTGTCCCCCCCGGTGTCATCAAGGTGCCCGTCGGCATCATTACCGTCTGAGGCCCCGTTAGCGATTGGTCCCGTACGGGGCCAGACAGGACCGGCAGTTGCGGAGTACACGGCCACCGGTGTCGGCGCGAAGGCAGGCGTGTCGCCGGTCGGGACCAACGTGTTCGGGTCTTCGCCCCGTTGTACCGCGGCGGCGACGGGTTTCATCAACGCCCGGTTAGCTGGCTCATGCCGAATGCCGCCAACCCGCTCACCGGGACCGCGCTAAATGTCGTCGGCGCGCCGAGCGCCATATGCTCCAACCACGCGCGGCGCTCCGAAGTTGCGACCGGTTCCATATGAGGTGCTGATTTACCAGACTGCGGACTCCCTTGACCGGATGCTTGGAAGCAAGGGGTGAACGCGAAACCGTGCCGGGTATTCTCACACTCGAAAGGAAACAACGTGTTCCGCCATTTTCTCTGTGCCCTCGCGCTGGCGTTAGGCGCTGTGCCGGCGCTCGCGGTCGACAAGCCTAACATCGTCCTCGTCTTCACGGACGACCACGGGTATCAGGCGATCAGCGCCTACAGCGACCCGCGCAAGTTGATCGAGACGCCGAACATCGATCAACTTGCCAGAGAGGGCACGCGGTTCGATCGCACGCTGGTTCCGAACTCTATCTGCGGGCCGAGTCGGGCGACCATCCTCACCGGCAAGTACTCCCACCTGAACGGGTTTTACAACAACACCAACTCACGGTTCGACGGCTCACAAACGACGTTTCCGAAACTGTTGCAGAAGGCCGGGTACCAGACCGCGATCATCGGCAAGTGGCACCTGATTTCCGAGCCGACCGGGTTCGATCACTGGCACATCCTCCCGGGGCAGGGGCGGTACTACAACCCCCCGATGAACAACAACGGCAAACAGGTTCAGCATCAGGGTTACGTCACCGACCTCGTCTCCGACTTCAGCACCGACTGGATCAAGAAGCGCGACAAATCCAGGCCGTTCCTGCTGATGGCGCAGCACAAG
>JBJSXS010000902.1:0-4240 GCA_046086545.1 Gemmata sp. | reverse complement strand
CAAAGCGCGGAGCGGCTCGCCCGGGCGCACCGGTCGCGCCTCGTCGGTGACGGTGGTGCGGGCCACCAGCTGCCCGCTCAGTTGCTCCAGCGGGTACGGGAACGCCACGTAGTTCAGCTTGCCGCCCTTGACCGTGATGCGGAACTCCAGCTCGGCCAGGTTCACCCCGGCCTGTTGGGTGACCTCGACGACGAAGTTGCCGCGCCCGGTGGCCCGGAGCTCGCGCACCACGGCCGCGTACCTGGGCGGCATCGCCGCGTACAGGGCGTCGTCCAGCGGGACGTTGTCGCCCACGATGCGCAGGTGCAGCCCGGGGTCCGGGCCGTCGCCCTCGACGCGCCCCTTGACCGTGACGAACTGGCCCGCGGCGGACCCGACCAGATCGACGGTGGTCACCTCGGCCCCCGCGTGGGTGACGGTGTGCTTGATGACCCCGCGCACGTCGGACACCGGGTACCGGAACTTCTCGTACAGGGCCCGCGCCTGTTGCGGGCGCAACTCCAGTTCACGCTTCCACCCGGCCCCCTCGCGTGCGAACTTGTACGACGCGTCCACCTGCCCGGTCGGGTTGAAGATGCGGCGCCGCTTCTGGGCCTCGGCCGGGAGCCGGGCGAACAGGGCGTCGTCCAGCGTCACCCCGGTGACCGACACGTCGATCTTCTGCAGCCGGTCCTCGATGCGGGTCAGGGCGCCGCCGCCCGCGGGGGCAGCGGGCGCGTCGGCCCGGGTCTCCAGCGAGATGCGCAGCCTGGACGCACCGAGTTCGGCCGTCGCGTCCTCAACCCTCACGCGCCCGTCCACGCTGCGCACGGTGGCCGCGATGTTCGTGACCGGGTCCGGCAGGTCGGGGTGCTCGAACCGCGCCCCCTTGACGTCGAACTTCACGTCGTGCCGCCACGGGACCGCGGCCGCGGGGGTGTGCGTCAGGTCTGCCTTCACGTTGGCCACCGCGGTCAGCTTGGCGAGGTGCGGGGCCAGGTCCGGGGTGAACCGCTGCGCGGTCGCGACCGCCGACAGGCCGACCGGGAACTCGGCCAGCTCCACCGACACCGCCAGGTGGTTGTTGATCCGGTTCAGCCGGCCGCGAACGTTGACCGGGCCGAACGGCCTGGACGCGCCGGTGGCCTGCACGGTGAGCGTGGGCAGCGGGTCGTTGAGCAGCGTCGCCTGCACGTCGGTGAACGCGGCCTCGGGCAGCCCGCCCGGGGCGCGGTCGGTCACGCTGACGGTCGCGCCCTTCACCACGAACGTCGGTATCGGCTTGTCGGCCGGCCCGGGGCGGACCACCGCGGACAGGTTCCACTTGCCGTCGGCGGCCCGCTCGACCCGGATCGTCGGGTTCTCCAGCTCCACCTTCTTGATGACCAGCTTGCCGCGGTTCAGTTGCTCCTTGTCGTGAAACAGGATCGCGCTGGGCACGACGAGGAACGGGCTGTCCGGCGCGTCGCCGCGGCGGGTGAGCCGCAGGTCGGTGACGGCGATGCCGCCGAGAATGCGCATGCGGGCGGAGCCGACGTGGACGGCCACGTCGTCGAACTGCTCGGTCAGTGTGCCGACCACCTTTTCACGCACCCGCTCGGGGCTGACCCACGAGTTGGCCACCCACCCGAGCGCGACGAGGGCCGCGACTCCGGCGAGGATCAGCCCGCGGATTAGCCAACTGCGAACGCGCATCCGTGCCCGTCCCGGTGTGAAGACCGCCGGCCCGAGCGAGGGCGGCGAGCGTGGGACAATACGCAGGGTTCGCGTTCTGGTCAATTGCGAGTGAGATGGGCGGAACCCGCGGCCCGGATAGGAGTTGCTTTTCGTGGGCCGGTCATGCATCGTGGTCGCATCCACTACCGGAGCCTCCCAATGTTACGCGCGAGCAAGCTGAGTGTTCTCGTTGTCCTCACTGGAGTTGCGCTGACGGGCGCCTTCCCTGCTCCGCTCGCGCGGGCGCAGCCGCTGCCGCCGGAAAAGGCGAAGGCCGCCCTCCTCAAGCAGCTCGACCGGCCGCGCGTCGAACCCGCGGTGCGCGCCGACGAGAAGCCGACCGAAAAGGGGCAGCTCGTTTACTCGAAGTGGTCGTTCGCCAGCGAGAAGAAGGCCGACGGCACCGTCGAGCGCGTGCCGGTGCTATCGGTCGCGCCCGCGGGGGCGAAGGCCAACCTGCCGGTGGTCATCGTGCTGCACGGCACCGGCGGCAACAAGGAAGGCACGACACCGTGGCTCGAAGCGTTCGCCAGGGCGGGCGTCGTCGGGGTCGCGATCGACCCCCGCTACCACGGCTCGCGCGCGAACGCGGGCAAGGGTTCGACGGCCTACGTCGCGGCCGTCACGAGGGCGTGGCAGACGCCCGCGGGCAAGCCGATGGAGCACCCGTTCTACTACGACACCGTGTGGGACCTGTGGCGGCTGCTCGACGTACTCGAAAAGCGCCCCGACGTCGACGCAACGCGGATCGGCATGCTGGGCACCAGCATGGGTGGCATCCAGACGTGGCTCGCGGCGTCCGTTGACGACCGGGTGAGGGTCGCGGTCCCGCTCATCGGCGTGCAGAGCTTCCGCTGGAGCCTGGAGAACGACAGGTGGCAGGGCCGGGCGAACACCATCAAGGCCGCGCACGAGACCGCGGCGAAAGACCTGGGCGAGCCGGCGGTGAACAAGAAGGTGTGCCGCGAGTTGTGGTCGAAAGTGATCCCCGGCATCCTCGACGACTACGACTGCCCGAACCTGCTGCCGCTGTTCGCGACCGGGGGCCGCGCGCTGTTCATCGCGAACGGCGACACGGACCCCAACTGCCCGATCGAGGGCGCGAAGATCGCCATCAAGGCCGCGGAGGACGCGTTCGCCAAGGCCGGAGCGAAAGACCGCTTGGTAGTGCGCATCAACGAGGGCGTCGCGCACAAAGTGACCGACGACGACCGCAAGGCCGCCATCGAGTTCTGTGTGAAATGGTTGCAAAAGTAACGAGGGGTGTTCCGTGCGCGTGTTGCTGGCCGATGCCGCTGGGCTACCTGAGTACTGCCTGGCCTGCGGGTGTCCCCTGCTCGCGGGCGGCTTGCTGTGCCTGAGCGTGTATTACTTCGGCTTCTGGCTCGCGCGCCGGCTGCGACCGGCGGCGAAAGACACAACGAGCAACCGCGACGGTGCGGCCCCTCAAGGTGAATAGCAGATGTCCGTAGCCGCGCCTCCTGATGCCACCGCGGCCCGCGTGCCCGGGCTGGCGCTCGCGCTCGGGTTCGGCGCGCTGGCGGCGGGCGCCGCGGCACTGTCCGGCGCGCTGCCGGTGTCGTTCGCGTTCGCCACGGTGTTCCTGTTCGCGGGTCCGCACAACTGGTTCGAGGCGCGGTACGCGCTCGGCCGGTTGCCCGCGCGCACCGGGAAGCTGTGGGGCTTCTTCGTCGTCTCGGCGGTGGGCATCGTCGGGCTGACCGCGGGGTACGCGGTGCTGCCGTTCGCCGCGTCGCTGTTCGACGACCCCGAAGCGGCGACGGGCCTGTACGCGGGGTGGGGCAGCGCGTTCCTGCTGTGGGCGGCGCTGCTGGTGCGGATGCGGTCCCGCACGAACCCGCGGTTCGACGGCGGGTGGGCGTGGCCGGTCGCGCTGTTCGGGTGCGCCGGGGTGTGGCTGAACCCGGCCGCGCTGCCGTTCGCGCTGGTGTACCTGCACCCGCTGATGGCCCTGTGGCTGCTCGACCGCGAACTGGCCCGCTCGCGCCCGTCCTGGCGACGAGCGTACTGGTGCGCGGCCGCGGCCGTGCCGCTCCTCCTCCTGGCGCTGTGGTGGCAACTGCGCGACTCGCCGGCGCTGCCGGGCACGGACCAGGTCACGCTCGCGTTCGCGCCCCGGGCGCTGGGGGACACGCTCGAACAGCACGCGGGCGCGGGGCTGCTGTACGGGGTGTCGCCGCACTTCCTAGTTGCCGCGCACACGTTCCTCGAAATGGTGCACTACGGCGTGTGGGTGGTGCTGATCCCGCTCATCGGGCTGCGGTCGCGGCCGTGGGAACTGAAGGCGATCCCGGCGGCGCGCCCGAGCCGGAGCCGCGCCCGGGTGGTGGCCGCCATTTTGCTGCTCGGGTTGGTCGCCGTGCTGGTGCTCTGGGTGTGCTTCGGGATCGACTACCAGGCGACGCGACGCGTGTACTTCACCGTCGCGATGCTTCACGTGCTGGCGGAAGTGCCGTTCCTGCTGCGGATGGTCTGATGGAGCGGGGGGAGTGAGAACAGAGCAAAGAGGCGGCGGCCGCTCGGA
>JBJSXS010000901.1:0-3579 GCA_046086545.1 Gemmata sp. | reverse complement strand
CCCGGCATCAACCAGGTCGAGGTGAAGCACGGCATCGGACTCGATTTCGCCCGGATCATCCGGGCTATGCTCCGACAAGCGCCTAACATTATTCTCGTCGGCGAAATCCGTGACAAGGAGACGGCAGAAATCGCAGTGCAGGCTTCTCTGACCGGACACTTGGTTTTTTCGACGCTTCACACGAACGATGCGCCTAGCGCAATCACCCGACTCGGGGACATCGGTGTACAACCGTTCCTCGTGGCAAGTTCGATTATCGCCGTTCTCGCCCAGCGTCTCGTGCGCATGAACTGCCTGAAGTGCAAGGAACCCTACCAGCCCGATCCGGCCGAACTCAAGGCGGCAGCGATCAACCCGGAGCGTGCCAGCAAGTCCACCTTCATGAAGGGGCGTGGCTGTAACCACTGTCGGCAAGGAGGTTACCGCGGGCGGCAGGGCATCTTCGAGATGATGAAGATGAATTCGACCATTCGCGAACTGACCTTTGCACAAGCCCCGGCACAGGAGATTCGTCGTAAGGCGCGGGCGAACGGGATGCGAACGCTCCTGGACGACGGTCTGCTGAAGGCGTGCAAGGGGAGTACGACACTGGAGGAGGTGCTGAGCACCTGCCACGCCGAAGTCCTGGTCGCCAAGGAAGGATAGTCGGCGCCGTATCTTGTTAGAGTTGGTTGGGTTTCGGTTCGGAAGTCTTTGGGCGCGTCGGAGTGTGCGTGGATAATTCGTCCGCCGGAGCGCCGCGTGCCTCCGGAGACGGGCCCACGGTCCGGCGCTTAATATCGCGGGGTTGTTCCGGGCGGTTGATCGCCCTCGCGGAGGATTTACCGTGGCAAAAGTCTCCATGGAGAAGTTGCTCGCCACCGTCATTCAGTTGAAGGCGAGCGACTTGCACATCAGCGTCGGCCAACCGCCCGTGGTGCGGCACCAGGGCCGCATGAAGAAACTCGACCTCGGCGCCGGTACGGTGCTGGAACCGGACGACACCACCGCGCTGATGAAGTCCATCACGCCCGACCGGTGCCAGCAGGAACTCCAGTCGAAGGGCGGTGCCGACTTCGCCATCGAGTATGTGGACGGCTATCGGTTCCGCGTCGCGGTGTTCAAGCAGAAGGGCACCATCGGGATGGTGATGCGGCGCATCCCGAGCCAGTTCCTCACGTTCGAGCAGCTGAACACGCCGGAAGCGATTCGGTCGCTCATCATCCGGCCCCGCGGGCTGTTCCTCGTGACCGGCCCGACCGGGTCCGGCAAGACGACGTCGCTGTCGTCGATGATCAACTTCCTGAACGAGAACTACGACCGACACATCATCACTCTGGAAGACCCGATCGAGTACTTCCACAAGCACAAGAAGAGTACGGTCAACCAGCGCGAGATCGGGATCGACGTGCCCGACTTCAAGGAGGGCCTGCGGCGCGCCCTGCGTATGGACCCCGACGTGATCCTCGTCGGCGAAATGCGAGACCTCGAAACGATCCGCGCGGCCCTCGAAGCGGCCGAAACCGGGCACCTGGTGTTCGGCACCCTGCACACGTCCGGTGCCGCCTCGACCGTGGACCGCGTCGTCACCGTGTTCCCCGAGAACGAGCAGGACCAGATCCGCACGCAGCTCGCCGGTTCGCTCATCGGGGTGCTGTCGCAGGCGCTTCTGCCGAAGAAGCCCGAAGGGCTCGTCGCGGCCTACGAGATGATGGTGGTGACGCCCGCCATCAAGAACCTGATCCGCGAAAACAAGACGTACCGCATCGACTCGTCCGTGCAGACCGGGCGCAAGCACGGCATGTTCCTGCTCGACGACAACCTGTTCCGCCTGTGGCGCGACGACCTGTGCGATAAGGAAGAGGTGCTGCTCAAGGCCAACCGCCCGAACGACCTGGCCGCCAAGATCGCGCAGGCCGAGCGCGGGCTCGAGGACGACGACGAGGATGCGGGGGACGAGGACGAGGACGAGGAGGAGGACGAGGACGAGGACGAAGATTGAGTCGCGGCTCAACGAAGGTCACCGCCCCAACCGACACTCGCGCCGAACAGGAAGCCACATGTCCACGCCGCCGCCGAACAACTCGAACCAGCCGCCGAAGAAACCGACCGACGGCGCCCCCAAGCCCTCCGCCGGCGGCGCCGGCGGGCAGCCCCAGAAGCCCGCGCAACCGGGCGCGCAGCGGCCCGCCGCTCCCGGGCCGAAGCCGACCGCGGCCGGCGCGCCGAAGCCGGGCCAGCCGGCGCCGAAGCCGGCGCAGCCCGCCGCGAAGAAGCCGGCACCGGCGAAAAACAAGTTCTCCCATATCGACGCGAACACGCTGCAGCTGGCGCGGAAGGTCGAAGACCTCGGGTTCCTCGACGGCGCGCAAATCGAGGCGCTGTACGAGGACCTGCGCACCAGCGACCTGTCGCTCGGCGATCTCGCCATTCAGCGCAACCTGCTCAACGAGGAGCAGTTGCTCCAGGCGCAGGCCGAAATCCACGGCATGCGCATCGCCAACCTGGAGGACATGAAGCCGACGCCGGCCGCGGTCAAACTGGTGATGAAGAACATCGCCGAGTTGTACAAGCTGGTGCCCATCACCTACGAGAGCGACACGCTCACCGTGGCGATGTCGGACCCGAACAACATGCAGTCGGTCGAAGACCTGAAGAGCATGTTGGGCATCAAACAGGTGCAGGCGATCCTCGGCCCGCCCAAACAGGTGCAGGCGCTCCTGACCCGGGCGTACTCGAACGAGAAGGAAGAGACGATCAGCTCGGTGTACGCGCAGATCGAGGCGGACGAGAGCATCGGGGCCAACACGGTCGGCCGCGCGAACAGCATCGACATCAGCGGCGAGGCGGAGCTGCAGGCCGCCGCCCCGGTGCGCAAGCTGATCAACATGGTCCTCCTGATGGCGATCCGGGACCACGCGTCGGACATCCACTTCGAGCCGTTCGAGGACGAGTACAAGATGCGGTACCGGTGCGACGGCGTGCTGTACGAGATGGTGCCGCCCCCGCGGCACCTCGCGACCGCCATCGCCTCGCGCATCAAGGTCATGGCGAACCTCGACATCGCCGAGCGCCGGATGCCGCAGGACGGGCGCATCGAGCTGAACGTCGGCGGGAACCCTGTGGACATGCGGGTTTCGGTGCTGCCCACGCTGTTCGGCGAGAGCGTCGTCATCCGCGTGCTGGACCGCACGAACGTCGGGCTGTCGCTGGACCGCATCGGGATGGCGCCGGACCTGCTCGGCGATTTCCGCGCGATCATCCGCAAGCCCAACGGCATCGTGTTCGTCACCGGGCCGACCGGGGCCGGCAAAACCACCACGCTGTACTCCGCGCTGTCGGAGTTGAACGAGGTGGACACCAAGCTCATCACCACCGAAGACCCGGTCGAGTACGAGATCGACGGCATCGTCCAGTGCCCGATCAACCACGAGATCGACGTGACGTTCGCCAGCGCGCTGCGGGCCATCCTGCGGCAGGACCCGGACGTGATCCTGGTGGGGGAGGTGCGCGACCTGGAGACCGCGTCCATCGCGATCCAGGCGTCGCTGACCGGGCACCTCGTGTTCAGCACGCTGCACACCAACGACGCCCCGAGTT
>JBJSXS010000900.1:0-7827 GCA_046086545.1 Gemmata sp. | reverse complement strand
CGGCCGCGCGACGGTATGTCGCGCGCATGAGGCCGCATTCCAGCTCGCCGCGCGCCGCGCTCCGCCGGGCGGTGTGGGGGTCGGTTGTGTTCCACACGCTCGCCGCGGCCGGGGGCACCCTCCTGCTGCGACCGACGGAGCACGCACCCGCCGCGCCGGGCCTCGACACGCGCGCCCCGGAGGTGCGCGTGTCCCTCGCCGAGGTGACCCACGACGCCGAGGTGACGGCGCCGCCGGAGCCGGCCCCGCCCGCGAAGCCCCCGGCCGCTGAAGCCCAAAAGCCGGAAGCACCGGAAGGGCCCGCGACCGTCGCGCAGCCGCCGGGGCCGCTGCACCGGGGGCCGCTCGCCACCCCGCTCCCGCGCACGCTGCCGCGAGAGGCCGGCGCGCTCGTCCGCAGATCGGGCGCCGCGCCGCCGATGCGCGACCCGAACGTGCGGCCCGCCGGCGCGCCCGGCCCGGTCGCCGGCGCGCCCCCGGTGCACGGCGCGCTCAAGCCGGGCCAGACGGCGGTGTACGTCCTCGACTGCTCCGGCAGCATGGGCGCCGCGGGGAAGTTCGACGCGGCCCGCGCGGCCCTCGCGGCGACGCTCGCGGAGCAGCCCGAAGCCGTGAAGTTCCAGGTGATCGTGTACGACGCGGCCGCGCGCCCGCTGCTCGCGTCCGACGGGCACCCGCTGAACGCGACCGGCGCGAACGTCCGTGCCGCGACCGATAAGCTCGCCGCCCTGGAGCCGCGCGGGCGCAGCAACCACCTCGTCGCGGTGCGCGCGGCGGTCGCGTTCCGGCCCGACGTGATCGTGCTGCTCACCGACGCCGCGGACCTGACCTTCGCCGCCCTGAAGCCGGTTCTCGGGGGCGGAGCGAAACCGCCGGTGTGCCTCGCGCTGGTCACCGCCGAGGGCACGCGCGCGCCGCGCGAGCTGAAATGACCCGGCCCCGCGTGGGCGCCGCGAGGCCGGGAGGAGCTCAGAACGGTATGTCCGCGGACGCCCGGCCCGGCGGGGTGTTGGCGAACTCCGCGCTCGACGGGTTGTGGGCGTCGATGGAGCGCAGCAGTTTCGCCGCCTCCCCCAGGTCGTTGCCCATGCAGCACACGCTGATGACCACTTCCGCCAGCGCCGCGAACGGCAGGTCGCTGGTCAGTTCCACCCACTCCTTCAGCTCGGCGGCGGTCAGCTCGGGTACTTTCTGGGCGATGTACGCCTCCCGCATCCGGGCGTCCGGGGCGTCGATCCGCAGGATGCGATCAAAGCGCCGCGGGCGCGAGATGATGCGCCGGTCCAGCTTCTCGGGGTAGTTCGTCGTGGCGAGGTTCACCGCCTTGTCCACCTGGTAGTTGCCGTCGAGCCACTGGAGCAGCTCGCCCTCGCCGTACCGCTCGATGATGGCGTCGATGTCCTCGAACACGCACACGATGGGGCGCTCCGGCTCGACCTCGCGGAACTTCTGCAGGCACTGGATGAAGTGGTCCGGGTAGCTGCAGAAGAACGCCACGTGCCCGTCGGCGATCACGTCGGTGACGATCTGGTTCAGGAGCGACGACTTGCCGCACCCCTGCTTGCCGTAGAGCAGGTACCCGCGGCGGTGCAGGTAGCCGTACCGGGCGAACCGGTCGCCGGCGGCCCAGAACTGTTTGATCTCGTTCTGCACCTCTGCCGGGAGGCTGTCGGGGAAGTGGATCAGCTCGTCGGCCTGAAGTTCGCGGGCGTGGTAGTTGGGGCGGCCGCAGCCGTCGACGTACACCGAGTACGCGCCCGCGGGCAGCACCTCGGTCGTCCGCCCGCACACCTGGTACATGTTCGGGCCGGCGACCATCCACTGGAAGCCGAACTCGTTGCGAACGGGGAAGCGGTTCACCATTTGGGCATCCTCGATGTGGGTTTCGCTCAATAGACCGCACAGGCGCGGTCGTGGTTCGCGCGCGAAAAGTGAAACCGTATCGAGTTGTACCCCGCGCCGCGCGCGGAAGCAGTGTCGGTAGGCGGCCGGAAATGCGTTGAGCGCCGCGCGGCTCGGGCGTACCGTAGCCGCAGACCGTCACCCCGGAGTCACGCCCGTGATGCCCCGCGCACCGCTCGCGCTTCTCGCGACCGCCCTCCTCGTCCACCCGGCCGCGGCGCGGGCCGCGCCGCCGAAGGTGGCCGCGCCGCCGGACGCGGTGTTCGAGCGGTTCCGCGCGAGCGACAGGGACGCGGCGCGCAAGTTCTACGCGAAGCACCTCGACGTGAACGGGCTGTCGGTACTCGCGTCGAAGGAGGTCGCGGACGAGGCGCTGGTGCGCACGCACCACATCGTCACGCGCATGCTCGCCGGCCGCGCCGACGTTCTCGAGGCGATGGCGAAGGCCGGTACGCGGCTCATCATCATCGGCAAGGACCAGGTCTACACCGACATGCCCGAGTACCGGAACACGCCGAACGCCGCGTACATGAACGAGCGGGTGCGCGGCACCGGCGGCCTCGACGTCACCAGCTTCGGCGAAGAGAACCTGCTGAACCTCGCGGGCGACCGGTACGACGACGAGAGCATCGGCGTTCACGAGTTCCTGCACACCGTCGACGCGGCCCTCGCGCGCATCGACGTGGGGTGGCGCAACCGGCTCGCGGAGGCGTACAAGGGCGCGCTGGCGAAGGGGCTGTGGAACAACACCTACGCGGCCACCAACGCCGGCGAGTACTGGGCCGAGATCGCACAGTGCTACTTCGACTGCAACCGCGTCAACAACTGGAACCACGGTCCGATCGGCACCCGCGAGCGGCTCAAGCAGCACGACCCCGACGGCTACGAACTGGTGCGCAAGACGATGAACCTGAAGCCCGAAAACGACTGGCGCTACGCTCCGCTTCGCGTGCAGCCGAGCGTGGTCGCACCGCCCGCGAGGTTCAAGTTCGACGCGTACTACACCAAGTTCACGTTCGCGCGCGAGTTCCCGGTGCTCGGGTCGAACCGCGTCAGCGACGCGGCGCTACTGAAGGCGAACGACACGGTCCGCAAGATGTTCGCGTACCGGCACGATGTCCTGAAGGCGATGATCGCGGGCGGCGCGCGGCTGGTCGTTCTCGGGCGCGACGAGCACCTGAGTGACCTGCCCGAGTTCGCCGGCGACAAGAGCCGGGCAGAACTCGACCTCGTGCGGTATCTCGACTACACGCCCGCGCTCAACCTGATGGTCGTCCCCGAAGAGAACGTACTCGGGCTGCCGAAGGAGCCGTTCGCCGGGAGGTGCATGACCGTGAGCGTGTTCGCGAAGGGGCTGTACCGCGCCGCCGGGCTGCGCCCGGCGGACCCGGAGTTCGAGAACCGGCGCGACAAGCAGCAGTACGAGCTGCGCGTGAAGCGCCTGGATGTCGAGTTCGACCGGAAGCTCTCCAAATTGTTCGAGGCGGCGACGGAAAAGAACCTGTGGAAGGGCACCGCGGCGGCGCGCGACCGCGCCGAGTACTGGGCCGCGGGCGTGGAGGCGTACTTCGACGCGGCCGGCACCGGGGTCGCGCCCAGCGGCGCCGACCGCCCGATCGCATCGCGCGAGATGCTGAAGGCTTACGACCCCGACCTGTTCGCGCTGGTGGACGAGACGATGGCGTACAAGGAGCGCGTCGATTGGCGGGCGAAGTGATTACTCGGTCAGCCGGAACGAGTCGAGGAACGCGGTCGCGGCGTCGGAGCGCACGTACTCCTCGGTGCCCATTGCCATCACCTGATACAGCTTGGGGCCGACGAGGTAGATGCGGGCGTCGAGCGCGCCCGGCCGCGGGTCGGCGACCGCCGCGCGGAACCGGCGCCCGGGGTACTTGCCCGCGAGCGTGGTGCCCTCGTCTTCGGTCAGCCTGCCGCCGGCCCCGCGGACCATGTCGTCGCGCGCCGACGCCAGCAGCTTCGGCACCAGTTCCGGCTGCCCGCCGCCCTTCAGCGGCAGGTCGGTGACCGCGACCGAGCACACCCCGTCGACCGACTCGACCGCGTGGACCACCGAGCGCCGCCCGCCCACGGTGCGCTCGCTCACCTTCGGTTCGCCCGCGAACTGAACGCGGAACCTGTCGGTTTTCGAGGCGTACCCGGGCGCCGCGTCGCCCCCGCACCCGGCGAGGGCGACGAGCGCGGCCGCAACGGCGATGCTTCGGAACGGCGTCATCCCACCCTTATAACCGCGCCCGCGGGCGGCGAACAGCGGGCGCGGCCCGCTGTTCACCTTCCGCCGGTCCCCCCGGAGGGGTATAAACAGACTGGTGCCGTATTTGTCCACCTGTTCACCACGACCTGGAACACGCGCGATGGCGAAGTGCTTCTGTCACCTGCACCTGCACACGCACTACAGCCTGCTGGACGGGTTCAACCGCATCCCGCCCCTGGTCAAGCGGACCAAGGAACTGGGGATGACCGCGGTCGCCATCACCGACCACGGGAACCTGTACGGCGCCATCGAGTTCTACACGGAGTGCAAGAGCAGCGGCATCAAGCCCATCATCGGGTATGAGGCGTACCTCGCGCCCGGCTCGCGGTTCGACCGCGACAGCAAGGGCGAACTCGGGTTCTCCACGCACCTCACGCTGCTCGCGAAGAACGAACAGGGGTTCAGCAACCTCATCAAGCTGTCGAGCGCGGCGTACCTCGAAGGGTTCTACCGGAACCCGCGCATCGACAAGGAGATCCTCGAAGCGCACCACGAGGGCATCATGTGCCTGAGCGGGTGCCTGGCGAGCGAGTTCAACCAGTACATCGTGAAGGAGAAGCCGCAGGAGGCCGAGCGGACCGCCAAGTGGTTCCGCAAGGTGTTCGGCGAAGACTTCTACATCGAGATCCAGAACAACGGCATCGGTCTGCAGGACCAGTGCACCCCGGTCGCGGCCGACATCGCGAACAAGCTCGGGGTGCCGCTGGTGGCGACCGCGGACGCGCATTACCTGTGCGCGGAAGACGCCCGGGCGCACGACGTGCTGTTCTGCATCAACACGCGGCAGATGCACGACCCGCGGAAGAAGAAGTACCCCGAAGAGCGGATGCCCAACCCGTACTTCGTCCGCAGCCCGGAGGACATGTACCGGCTGTTCCCCAACCACCAGGACGCGGTCGCCCGCAGCCAGGAGATCGCGGACAAGGTCAACATCGAACTGGACTTCAAGAAGCGGTTCTTCCCGGTGTTCACGACGCCGGAGAACAAGGCGCCCGACGACTACCTGCGCGAGCTGTGCGAACGGGGGATGTACGAGCGGTACGGCGAGAACCCGTCCGAGGCGGTGCGCAAGCGGCTGGAGCACGAACTCGGCATCATCGGCCGGATGGGGTTCTCCTCGTACTTTCTGGTGGTGTGGGACTTCGTGCGGTTCGCGCGCGAGGAGGGCATCCCCTGCACGGCCCGCGGGTCCGGGTGCGGGGCGATCGTCTGCTACGTGCTCTACATGAGCCACGTGTGCCCCATCGAGTACGACCTGCTGTTCGAGCGGTTCCTGGACCCGAACCGCTCGGAGGCGCCCGACATCGACATCGACTTCTGCCAGGACCGGCGGGAACTGGTCATCGACTACGTGAAGCGCAAGTACGGCACCGAGTCCGTCGCGCAGATCGGGACGTTCGGCACGCTGGCCGCCAAGGCGGCGCTCAAGGACGTGGGCCGCGTGCTCGGCCAGACGCCCGAGCGCATGAACGAACTGTGCAAGCTGGTCCCCACGAAGGGCACGATCTCCAAGAGCCTGCAGGAGGCGCTGGACGAGTCGCCGGACTTCAAGCGGGAGTACGAGCAGGACCCGGGCATCAAAGAGGTCGTGGACATCGCGCTCAAGCTCGAGGGCGCGAACCGGAACGTGGGCACGCACGCGGCCGGCGTGGTGATCGCCAACGGCCCGGTCACGAACTACGTGCCGGTGCAGCGCCCGCCCAAGAAGGGCGACGACAACTCGAGCGACACGACCACGATGACGACCCAGTGGGAGATGGGCGTCCTCGAAAAGGTCGGCCTCCTGAAGATGGACTTCCTCGGGCTGCGCAACCTCACCGTCCTCGACAACTGCGTGAAGCTGATCCGGCAGACGCGCAACGTGACGGTGGACCCGCAGAAGTTCCCGCTGGACGACGTCGAGACGTACAAGTTGCTCCAGCGCGGCGACGCGAAGGGCGTGTTCCAGCTCGAAAGCGAGGGCATCCGCGAGCTGCTCAAGCGGATGAAGCCGGACAACATCCGCGACCTCATCGCAGTGCTCGCGCTGTACCGCCCGGGGCCGCTCGAGGGCGGCATGGTGGACGAGTACGTGGAGTGCAAGAACAAGCGCAAGCAGCCGTTCTACCCGCACCCGGTGATGGAGGAGGTGCTGAGCGAGACGTTCGCGGTGATGGTGTACCAGGAGCAGATCATGCGCATCCTGAACCGGCTCGGCGGCATCGAGCTGGCGAAGGCGTACGCGTGCATCAAGGCGATCAGCAAGAAGAACTTCGAGATCATCAACGCGCGCAAAGTGGACTTCGTGACCGGGGCGCAGGAGCGCGGGCTGGACGCGTCGAGGGCCGACGAGATCTTCGAACTGATTGTGAAGTTCGGGGGCTACGGGTTCAACAAGTCACACACCGCGGCGTACGCGCAGATCGGGTACCAGACCGCGTACCTCAAGACGCACTACACCGCCGAGTACATGGCCGCGCTGCTGTCGTCGGAGATCGACGACGGGAACAAGCGGGACGTGTTCATCGACCACATCTCCGACGCGCGCAAGCTCGGCAACGTGCTGCCGCCGGACGTGAACCGCGGGCTGGCCGACTTCGACGTGCAGAGCAACCGCATCATCTTCGGGCTGACCGCCATCAAGGGCGTCGGGCGCGGGGCCGCGCATGAGGTCGTCCGCGCGCGCGGGGCCGGCGGCACGTTCAAAGACCTGTTCGACTTCTGCGAGCGCGTGGACCGGCGGATCATCGCGCGGGCCGCGGTCGAGAGCATGATCCAGGCCGGGGCGTTCGACGCGTTCGGCAAGCGGTCGGCCCAGTTCGCCGCGGTCGCGAAGGCCTATGCGGTCGCCGACCAGAAGGCCGCCGAGAAGCGCAAGGGGCAGGGCGGGCTGTTCGACGAAATGGAGGAAGAGGACACCGGCCCCGGGGCCGCGCCCCCGGGGCTGGGCGAGGTGCCCGAGTGGCCCGAAACCGAGCGCCTGAAGTTCGAGAAGGAGGCGCTGGGGTTCTACATTTCCAGCCACCCGCTGGCGCAGCACGACGAGCAGTTGCGCCGCTACCGCACGCACGACTGCGGGGCGCTGGCGAAGGGCGGCAAGAACGGCACCGAGGCCCGCGTCGCGGGCATGATCACGAACCTCGACGTGCGCACCGCGAACAAGGGCCGCAACATCGGCCGCAAGTACGCGATGTTCCGCATCGAGGACTTCACCGGGTCCGTGCGGTGCATCACGTGGTCCGACGAGTACTCGCGGTTCCGCGAGCAGATCGCCGCGGACACCGTGGCCGTCTTCGAGGGCGTCCTCAACTGGGCCCCGGACCGGGCCGAACCGGACTTCGCGATCAAGAAGATCATCACCGTCGACGAGGCCCGGACCGAGTTCACCAAGAGCATGGTGCTGAAACTGGCGTACTCGGAGGCGGACGAGGACCTGCGGAAGCTGGAGGCGGTGGGCCTGATCCTGAAGCGCTTCAAGGGCCCGTGCCCGGTGTACCTGAGCGTGCGCGACGCCAACGGCAAGCAGGTTCAGATGAAGCTGAGCGAGGAGTACAAGGTGAACCCGGCGGCCGTGAAGCTCGAGGAGCTGGAGATGCTGCTCGGGCCGGGGGCGGTGATCTTCTCGCGCTGACCCGAGGCGCGACGCCCGAGCGGGGCGCCGCCAGCCGCTCCGC
>JBJSXS010000899.1:0-2163 GCA_046086545.1 Gemmata sp. | reverse complement strand
GCCGATCCCGCGGCCCCGCCACCGCCGGCACCGCCCGACTTCACCCGCGGCTCGGCCGCCCTGGAGCCGGACAAGGTCGTGACCTCGGCGTGCCAGTTCTGCAACAGCCTGTGCGGGTTGAAGGTCCACCTGAAGGCCGGGCGGGTGATCGACGTCACGGGTCTCACCGACGACCCGGTCCAGGCCGGCGGGCTGTGCGTGAAGGGGCCGATGATGGCCCAGCTCGTCTACAACCGCCACCGCATCAAGACGCCCCTCAAGCGTGTGGGCAAGAAGGGCGACCCGAACAGCAAGTTCGAGCCGATCAGTTGGGACGCGGCTCTGGGCCTGGTCGCGAAGAAGTTCCTCGAACTCCGCGACGCCGGCGAGGCGAGGGCGGTCGCCAGCCGCACCAGCGGCCGGCTGCCCCGCGGCGTCGGGTCGCTCGTCCACCGCCTGTTCACCCTCCTGGGGAGCCCGAACGACACGGACGTCGGGCCGGTGTGCAACGACGCCGGTGGGAACGCCCTGGCGGCGACGTTCGGACTCGGCAACTTCACCAACGGCTACGGGATCGACCCGGCCACCGGGAAGGAGGACCTCGGCTCGGCGAATTTCTTCCTGTTCCTCGGCACCAACCAGGCCGAGACGCACCCCGTCACGTTCGCCCACCTGCTCCGGTGCCGCGAGAAGACGAGGGCGAAACTGGTCGTGGTGGACCCGCGGAAGACGCCGACGGGGGTCGCCGCGGACACCTGGATCGCCCCGAAGCCGCACACCGACCTCGCCCTCGTCCTCGGCGTACTCGGCCACGTCGTCGAGAAGAAGCTCTACGACGCCGCGTTCGTCCAGAAGTGGGTACTCGGCTTCGACGAACTGGCGAAACACCTGAAGGCGAACGGGTACACCCCGGCGTGGGCGGCGAAGGTGTGCGACGTCCCGGAGAGGCAGGTCGTCGAGCTGGCCGAGGGGTACGCCGGGTCGAAGCCCGCGGCGATCTTCTGCAACGCAGGCATCTCGCACCAGCTCAACGCCTTCGACACCTACCGCACACTGGCGATGCTCGCCGCGATCACCGGGAACGTCGGGGTGCCGGGCGGCGGGTGCAACTTCATGCACAACACCTGGCCCGGCGACCTGCACCTGCCGCCGCTCGCCGTCAAGCCCCCGGAGATCGCGGACAGGGCGATGCCGGTCGGCCCGGACTGGTTCGCCGAGTCGGTGCTGAACGCCCGCCCGTACCGGATGAAGGCCCTCGTCGCGATGGGCAACCCGCTCCTGTCGAGTGCCAACACCGCCAGGGTGAAGGAGGCGTTCGAGAAGTTGGAGTTCTTCGCCTACACCGGCCTGTTCCTGGAGGAGAGTGCGTACTATGCGGACGTGATCCTGCCGGTGTGCAGCGGGCTCGAAATGGACGGCGTGTACATGCGGCGGGACGACCGCGGCATCCGCTGGCAGAACGCCGCCGTCACCCGCGTCGGCGAGTCGAAGCCGGACTGGGAGGTCTGGATCGAGCTGGCCCACGCCCTGGCGAAGCACGACACGAAGAACAAGCCCGCGTACTGGGCCGACGCCTTCCCGAACGAGTGGAAGGACTACCGCAAGCTGTGGGCCGAGTTCGTCGCCCGCACGCCGGGGATGAAGGGGATGGCCGCCGCCCGGATGGAGAAGCGGGCCGAGCCGTTGCGGTGGCCGTGCCCGACCGAGCAGCACCCCGGCGTCAGCACCCTCTACCTCGACCACCCCACGTGGCAGGCCGCGGCCGAGTCGCTGGGCTACAAGGGGAAGCGATTCCTCACGCCGTCCGGCAAGGTCGAGCTGTTCACGCCGGAGTTGGAGAAGCGGCTGGCCCCGGCTGGGCACGGGGCGTTTCCGGTCTTCTACACCCACCCGGAGGTGACCGGCCGGCACCCGACCGTCGAGTACGGTGCGGAGTTGGTGCAGAACCCGGTCAACCCGCAGGCCGTGACGCCGAAGGTGAGGCTCGGCGTGCGTCCGGCGGGGAACGTCCACGCCGACTACCCGCTGATGGGCATGATCGGGCGGCCGAGCGTCGTCCACTTCGCCGGGGTGACACAGTGGGCGTACACCGGCAAACAGCTCAACGGGGTGCGGCTGGTCCAGGTCCACCCGAAGACGGCCGCCGCGGCGGGGCTGAAGAACGGCGACCAGGTGACCGTCGAG
>JBJSXS010000898.1:0-3476 GCA_046086545.1 Gemmata sp. | reverse complement strand
CCTTCCCCGACGGGTCGGCCAGAACGGCCGTGCCGACGTAGTACGCGGCGTGGTCGGGGCCCGTGAGGTGCGCCATCTCGCGCAGGAGCTTGTCGTTGTTGGCCCGGTCGTCGCCGTGCGTGCCGGCGTACCGCGCCGAGTACACGCCCGGCGCGCCGCCGAGCGCGGGCACACACAGCCCGCTGTCCTCGCCGATCACCCACGCGCCCAGCACCGGCGCGAGTCGCGTCGCCTTCAGCGCCGCGTTCCCGACGAACGTCTCGGCGGTCTCGTCCACCTCCGGCGCGTCCGGGTACGGCGTCAAGTCGGTGAGGTCCAGGTTAAGGCCGCCGAGCAGCGCGACCATCTCCTTGAGCTTCTTCTTGTTGCGGCTGCCGAGTACCACGCGGATCATCTGTTGGGCACCTTCACATCTGCGGGGCGATGCCGCCGTATATTGTCCTGACGCCGCCGACCGAAGCCCAGGGCGCTTCCGCGCTCGCCCCCTAACAAGTCGCGTTAATGACTCCGTCGGACCGGTATCACGCGCTGGACAGCCTGCGCGGGTTCGCGATGCTCCTGGGCGTGGTGCTGCACGCGGCCGTCTCGTTCCTGCAGAACGTGCCCCCGTTCTGGTCGGTGCGGGACCGCAACCCGGACCCGCTGGCCGACGTGTTCGTGTTCGCGGTCCACACGTTCCGCATGCAGCTGTTCTTCCTGCTCGCCGGGTTCTTCGGCTGCTTGCTGTACCAGAGGTACGGCCCCGGCGGGATGGCTTGGCACCGCGTCAAGCGGGTGCTGGTGCCCTTCGCCCTAGCGGTCGTACTCGTCACCCCGACCGTGATGGGCGCGTTCCTGTACGCCGAGTTGGGCAACGCGCGCACGGAGGGCGTGCCGGACGGCGCGCCGCCGGCCCGCAAGGTCGCGGCCGAGTTGATCGCCGCGGCCCCCGGGAGCAGTGACCTCGCGCTGGTGGGGGGGCGACTCACGTCCGGCGAGTTCGTGCGGTTCGTGCCGCTCGCGCACCTGTGGTTCCTGTATTACCTGCTCTGGTTGTACCCGGCGACGCTCGCCCTCGCCCCGGTTCTGGGAAGGCTCACCGGGGCGCGGTTCCTGGCGGCGTTCGAAGCGCGGTTCCGGCGCGTGATCGAGGGGCCCTGGCGCGTGGTCGTGCCCGCGCTGGTCACGGTGCCCCTGCTGCTCGCGATGCACACGTGGACTTCCGACACGCCGCTCTCGTGGGTGCCGGAGGCGCGCATCCTCGGCTACTACGCTTTCTTCTTCGCGTTCGGCTGGGTGCTGTACCGGCACCGCGACCTCGTACCGGCTTTCGGGCGCGGGTGGCGCACGAGCCTCGCGGTCGCGAACCTGCTGGTGCTGCCGGTCGCGCTCGTGGTGCTGTTCAGCGGGATCGACGCCGAGCATGCTCTGGCGCGGGGCGAGCCGGGGCCGGCGCCGCTGGTGGCGTTCCGGGCGCTAACGTTCGCGGCACAGGCGGCGTACACGTGGCTCATGATCATCGGGCTGTGGGGCGCGTGCCTGCACTACTTCTCGCGCGAGCGCGCGTGGGTGCGGTACCTGGCGGACTCCGCGTACTGGTGCTATCTGGCGAGCATCACGCCCATCGTGCTGTTGCAGTTCTGGGTGAAGGACTGGCCGCTGCCGGGGCTGCTCAAGTGGGCGTTCGTGAGCGCCGCGGCGATGGCCCTGCTGCTCCTCAGCTACGAGCTGTTCGTGCGGTACACGTTCGTCGGCGCGACCCTGAACGGGCGCAAGACCCGCGCGAAAGCGGCCGTGCCGCGCGAGGCCTGAGTGGTGGCCGGCGCTCGCCGTTGCCGGCGGACGCGCGGCGCGCACAGAAAAACGCCGGGGGCGTTCGCCCCCGGCGTTCGGGCCGCCTCGGGTCACGTCACGCGGTCGCCAGTTCCGCGCGCCCCCCGGAGAACCGCTCCGCCAGGGTCGGGTCGATGCCCTCGAGGACCACCTTGAGGCGCCGCCGGGCGACGTGCAGCCGGCGCTTCACGGTGCCGATCGGGACCGCGCACTCCCGCGCGATCTGCTTCAGGCTCCGCCCCCGGATGTAGAACGCCTCCAGCGTGTGCCGGTCCAGCGGCTTCAGTGCCGCCAGCGCCCGCCTGAGCTGCTCGACGGTCTCGCCGACCGCGAACTGCTCCTCCGCGGTGCGGGTCTTCGCCTCGACCGCCTCCAGCAGTTTCGGGTCCGCCCCGAACAGCGGCCCGCGCCGGGTCAGCCGGTTGATCGCCATGCGGGCGGTGATGCGCCGCAGCCACCCGGCGAAGCACCGGGGGTCGCGCAGCTGCGGCAGCTTGCGCATCGCGTGGACGAACACGTCCTGCGCCAGCTCCCGCGCCTCGCGCTTGTTGCGCACCCAGGTCCGCGCCCTCGCCTCCACGCTCCTCTCGAACCGGGTGACCAGCTCGCCGTACGCCTCGCGGTCGCCCGCCTGCGCCTTCTCGACCAGCACGGTGATTTCGGTCCAGCTCATGATTGGGTCTCCTGTCCCGATCCGTTCCTGTTGTTTGCGCTGGCGCGGCGCGGCCGGTGGGGAACGCGGCCTCCTCGGATCAGAGAAGGGGCCGTGATGTTCCCGCACCCGGGCGGCTTCTGGTTCCGGTTCCCGACTCGCACGTTGTTGCCCCGCTGCTCGCAGCGAGAAACGGCCCCTTCATTCACGAAGGGACATCGGCGCGATCAATCGTCGGTTACCGAACCCGGAAAGCCGCGGCGGCTTTCGCCCGCGGTCGTGGCGAGAGGGCGCGCGAAGGGGGTCACATGCGACGGCGATGTTCGCGGGGCGACTGAAGGCGGGGCCTTCGTCTGCTCCGTGGCACCGTGCGCACCGTGGCGCCTCAGCGACGCTTCACTCGCACCAATAACCGGGGACCAGCGGATAGCGTTCTGGTTGTCAGCAGCGACCAACTAGCCAAACGGACAACGACTACGGTTGCTCATCTGGGCCCGATGACAGGCCCGCGTGGTAGACGCCGAGTTCGCTTCGCGTTCAAGCCAGTGGCCACCTCACTTTCCGGCCGTCGTCGCCAAGACCACTTCCCGCGGTAAGCTCTGTTTGCCGCAGTCCCGGGCCGGCGATTGGCAGTCGCGGCGGTTCCGGGTTCTGGAGGCGCTTACCGAGGGCCAGCGGTTCTGGGCGTTGTCCGCGGCTGCCGCCGGCCAGTTCGCACTGGCAGGAAACGGCCGCATGACGACGGCGCGGGAACCAGGGGTGTCGCCGACCGTACCGGCCGGGGGCACGGCGTCTGGATCGCCCGCGTGCGTCTGCTTTCGCATCGGCTCCGCGGGCTGCTCCTGCCGTGACCCAGCACCTTTACAGGTCGGCATGGGGGACATGGCGTCCGCGGAATAGGCTCCGACCTCGAACCCCAGACCGAGGCGATCGTTGGCCGGCATCGCGGTCAGCTTCACGCTGACCGCGATCTCGGTCGTCGTCAGGGTCGTCAGGTTGTTCAGGGCCATGG
>JBJSXS010000897.1:0-10644 GCA_046086545.1 Gemmata sp. | reverse complement strand
CGTCGCGGCCCTGCGCGCCGGTTTCGCCCGCGACCCGGAGTTCGACCGGCTCTTGCAGGAAACCTACGCGCGCAAGATCGCGGCGACGGAGCTGGTCGCGGGGGTGACCCCGTTCTCGCGCGTGAACCTGGAGTTCGCGTTCGACGCCGGCGGCCTGATCCGCTCCGCGATGAACGAGGGCAAGTCCACGCCCTTGAATGTGAAGGTCACCGGCAAGAACCTCGCGAAGAACCGCCGCGTCGCGGAGAGCATTCTGGCCGCGGTGCGCGAGATCGACGGGGTGGTGGACGCGCGCGTCGTGCAGCGCCTCGACTACCCCCTGTACGTCATCGACGTGGACCGCACCAAGGCCGCGTCGCTCGGCCTGAACCAGATGGAGGTGATGAAGAACGTGGTCGCCGCGTTCAACTCCAGCGTACAGTTCAACAAGAAGAACTTCTGGATCGACCCGGTCAGCCACAACCAGTACTACGTCGGCGTGTCCTACGAGGAAGGGGCCGTGACGTCGCTGGAGTCGCTGCTCGACATCCCCATCACCAGCGCGACGCAGCACAAGTCGGTGAGCCTGCGGACCATCGCCACGCTGCGGCCCGCGCAGGCGCCGTCGGAGATCGTCCACACCAACTTGCAGCCCACCATCGACCTTACGATGGGCGTGTCGGGCCGCGACCTCGGTCACGTCGCGGAGGACGTGACCGCCGCGGTGGCGAAGTTCGGCAACCCGCGGAAGGAGGGCGGGTGGACCCCGTTCGACCCCGACAGCGCCGAGCAGAAGCCGATGGAGGGGGCGAAGATCGCCCTGTCGGGCGAGTACCAGAAGATGCAGACCACCTTTCGCTACCAGGCGATGGGGATGGCGGCCGCGGTGGTGCTCGTCTACTTCCTCCTGGTCGCGCTGTTCCGCTCGTACATCGTCCCGCTCGTCGTGCTGTCCGCGGTGCCGCTCGGGGTGACGGGCGTGGTGCTGGTGCTGTTCGTCACCGGGACCGCGCTCAACATCCAGTCGCTGCTCGGCGTCATCTTCATGGTCGGCATCGTGGTGTCCAACACGGTGCTGCTGACCGACTTCGCGATCAACCTTCAGAAGAGCGAGGGGCTGAACGCGACGGAGGCGATCAAGCGGGCCGGGGCGATCCGCGTGCGCCCGGTGGTGATGACCGCGATGGCGACGTTCTTCGCGCTCATCCCGATGGCGCTGGGCCTGGCCAAGGGGAGCGAGGCGAACGTGCCGCTGGGCCGCGCGGTGCTCGGCGGGCTGGTGGCCGGGCTGTTCACCACGCTGTTCGTGGTGCCGTGCGTGTACTCGCTGCTGGTGCCGCAGAAGCTCGGTGACGCCCGGGACCCGCTGCCGGGCGAACCGGGCCACGGCCCGGCGGGTGTGATCGTGAACCCCGCAGCGGGCGGCGCCGCACCCACGGCCGTGTGAGGTTCGGAGGCGCCCGGGCGGCACAGGCCGGGCTCGCTACAGCCCGAACGCGGCCGACTCGGGCGTCACTCCGGCCTCGACTCGTCGGGCGGCAGCGGTAGCTCTTTGGGGTCGATGCGGGCGCCGGCGTCGGGCACCTTCGCGCCCATCAGGTCGGGGAACTCGGCCGCCTTCACCGCGAGGTCCGCGGGCCGCACGGCCGCCAGTTCCCGCAGCCCGGCCGGCGGGGCCGCGAACGTCACCTTCCCGAGCCGCTTGCCGGCCGCGGGCGGCTCGCCCACGTTGTCCGTCCAGTCGTCCCAGTTCCACTCCCTCGCGGTCCCGTCGTCGGCCGGGCGGATCTGTGCGACCAGCGCGCCGGCGTCGAAGTTCGCATACCGGTTCGCCTTCTTCACCTGCCAGCCCAGGACCGACTTCCAGTCGGACGGCTCGACCCCTTCCAGGTCGAGCAGCCGGGCTCCGGCGCTGGGCACCGCGACGAACAGGCACTCGTCGGCCTCGACGTCGAGCTTGGTCAGCCCGGACGCGCGCATCGCCTCGGTCGCCTTGCCGCCCCGCATCGCGACCAGCGGCCCGCCGGCCAGCGCGGTGACGCGGGTCAGCTTGGCGGCGCTGGCGCCGCCCGCGCCCGACCTGCCGCCCGCCTCGGACAGCAGCAGGGGGCCGTCCAGCGCGGTGAGCGTGTCGGTCAGCTTCACGTCCACCGGGCGGGTCACCACCCACACCCCGCGCCCCTTGCCGCGGATCACGCAGTGCTCGAACGCCACCTTCGGCGTGGCCTGCGCGGCCGGGTCCATCGCCATCAGCGGCTTGAGGTCCGGCAGGTGAACGGCGGCCGCCTTCGAGCCGTCCTCTTCGGCCAGGGTGAACACGCAGCTCTTGAACGTGCAGCTCTTGCCGCCGAGCACCGCGACCGCGGCGACCGTCTGCTCGCCCTTGGGCTTGAGCCGGAACTGCAAGCCCTCGAACGTCACCTCGCCGCCCTTCATCTTGAACAGCGTCTGGTCGATGTCGTCGTCGCCCTCGATGGCGAGCACCGGGTTCGACCCGGGGGCCGGGCGGAACGTGACGCGCAGGTCCGGCGCCTCGCCCACCCGCCCGGCGACCCGCAGCTCCTCGCCGTCCACCTTCAGCTCGCCCGGCCCGGGGTGCTTGATCAGGATCACGTCGTCCGGGCGCACGACCTTCAGCAGCTCCTTCAGCGAGCGGTCGGTGCCCGGGGGCAGTTCACCGGCCGGCGCCTTGGGGTACCACGTCTTCTCCTTCAGGTCCGCCACGGCGACCGGGCGCGGCGGCGGCCACGAGGGCAGGTCCGGGTACGCGCGGCGCAGCCCGACGCCCCGCCGGTCGTCCTTGTCGTGGAACGCGACCCCGAGCGGGGCCGGCGTGCGCTCCTTGTCCGCGGTGAACAGCGCCGGCTCGTCCTTCAGGTGCAGCCGGAACGCCCTCCACGGGCCGTCGCCGCCCGTGACGCTGGCCGCGGCGAACGGGTCCGGCGCCTCCCACGGGCGCTGCTTCAGCTCGGCGCGCCCCTTGTCCTCGACCGCCAGCCCCGGGATCGTCCTGCACTCGCCGAACGTGCGCGCCCCGGCCGGCGTGCCCACCGGCTCGACCCGGTAGAACGCGTTGGTGCGCCGCTCGGGCACAGCGAACTGCACCCCGTCGAGCTTCTCCTCGCGGACGCGAATCACGACCCTGGGGCCGGCCGGGTCGGCCGGCGCGCGGAACTGGTTCCGGGCGCCGCTCGCGGGGGCGAACACGCAGTCGGCCGCGCGCACCAGCACCCCGCCGGGGCTGCCGACCTCGACCGCGGCACCGCCGGCGTCGAGCATGAACGAGCAGTGGTCGAGCCGCACCTCGCCGCGCGGCGCGGAATCGGGCACGGGCGCGTCGAACTGGACCGCGGCCCCGTAGGCGGCGAACCCGGTGTCGCGCGCGGCGACGGCCGCACCGGCCGGCACCGCCAGCGCCACCGCGCCGGGCGCGAACAGGCACCGCGTCACCTCGACAGGCGGCGCGGCGCCCTCGAGGGCACGCGCAACGAGAACCGCGCGCGGCTCGTGGTTGCTGCGGAGGCCCTCGCTCGGGGCGAACACGCAGTCGGTCAGTTCGACGCCCGTCGCGTCCTCGATCCGCAGGCCGACCGGCTGGTCCGGCGCCGCGCCGTCGGCGCCGTCTTCGCGCAGGTCGAACCAGACGCCGCGGACCGCGACCGTGCCCTCGGACGCCTTCAGGGTGAGCGCGCCGGGGCCGCGCTGCGCGCGGGCGGTGACCACGACGCGCGTGAGGCCCGGGCCGGCCCCGACCAGTTCCAGCTTCGCGCCCGCGGACGCGAGGCCCTGCGGCAGTTTGGTGAGGTCGAACCGGCCCGGGGCGAGAACCACTTTCGTTGTCGCCGGGTCCTCGAGCCGCTTCGCCAACTCGTCGGCGCTCCGCACCGGGGCGTCGCCCGCGACCGCGTGGGCCGGGAGGGCCGGCGCGCCCTTGACCAGATCGCCCCTGGGGCCGTCCTTATCGCGCGGCGCGTCGGTCACGCCGGGCAGCCCGGGAGCGCGGCCGGGGTCGCCCGTCGCCACCACGAAGGCCACCACCGCCAGCGCCACCGCGACCGCGGCCAGCAGGGCCCACGGGCGCAGGCTCGGCGGCTCGGGCAGCACCCGCGGGTCGGCCGGGACCGCCCGCACCGCGCTGTCGTGCGACAGCGCGTCGCCCACCTGCAGCCGCTCGGCCAGGCCCTTCAGGTGCGCGATCAGCTCGGTCGGGGTCTGGTAGCGCGCGGCCGGGTCCTTCATCATCATGCGGGCCAGGACCGCGGCCAGTTCGTCGGGGACCGCGGGGTTCAGCACGCGCGGGTCGAGGAAGTCGTCCTCCTGGTGCGCGCGGAGCTTCCGCGCGGCGGTGCCCTCGGGCACCGGGGGCCGGCCGGTGAGCGCGTGGTAAAAGGTGCAGCCGAGCGAGTAGACGTCCGACCGCACGTCGGCGCGCCGCGGGTCCAGCGCCTGCTCCGGCGAGATGTAGTCGAACGTGCCGAGCGTCACACCGGACTGCGTGACCCCGCCGTTGACCTCCGAGCCGAGGTACCGCGCGAGGCCCATGTCCACGATCTTCGCGCGGCCGTCGGGCGTGATGAGGATGTTCGACGGCTTGATGTCGCGGTGCACCACCCCGCGCTCGGCCGCGTGGTTCAGGCCGGCCGCGACCTGCATCATGTACCCGACGCACTCGGCCGCCGGGAGCGGGCCGCGGCGGTCGATGACGACCCGCAGGTCGTCGCCCTCGACGAACTCGAAGGCGATGAAGTGCAGCCCCTGGTCCTCGCCGCATGAGTACACGCGGGCGATGTTCTCGTGGTCGAGCTTGGCGGCCGACCGCGCCTCCTGCTTGAACCGGGTCACGCTTTCGGGGTCGCGCGCGGCCTCCTGCGGCAGGATCTTCAGCGCGACGATGCGGCCCAACTCCAGGTCGCGGGCCTTGAGAACCGCCGCCATACCCCCGGCGCCGATGGCCTCGATCAGCTCGTAGTGACCCAGGCACCGGCCGGTGATCGACGGCGCGTCGCCCGCGGGCGGCGGGGTCGGGGCGGGCGGGCGCGGCTTGTTCGGGTTCTGGGTGATTACGGTGGGGGCGTCGTCGGTGTTGGCCGCCCCGCCCCTCGGGTGCGCGAGGAACTGCGCGATGTCGGACTCGGAGTTGCGCCGCCGCGCCGCGTTGCCGCTCCGCATCAGATCGGACAGCGACGCTGCCGGCCGGTGCAAGTCCGTGGACCCACCCGTCCGCTCGGGCGCCGGCTCCGGCGCGCCCGACGACGGCACCGGCACGGCGCTGTGCACCGAGGACGGGCTGCCGGTGGGGTCGGTCGGCGTTCCCATTTCGCTTCGCACCCACGCGCGGCCACCGCCGCAGAAAAGCCCGTTCGCCGCCAGTAGAAAGGATGTAGCGGACTACTGCCCCCGCACGGGAGCGGGCGTCCGGCACCGAACGAAGCGGGCGTCCGGCCCGCACGCAAAGACGCGCTCGCGAATTGAACGTATTAACTATAGCTCACACCCGCACCAGATGTCAATTCGCACAATCCACGGGCTTTCGGTCGGGGCGCCCGCGCGGGCCGGTTCTGGCGCTTGTGTCCGGCGGTTCGGTCAGTCACAATGGTGCCACTCGCACCGGTAATTCGGGACAGACGGTGAGCCGACTGGCCCGCCTGCTACCCGCCGCCACCGCTTTCCCGCCGGTCCCCGCGTCCGGGTGACGACCCGGAGGGCGAAATCAAACTGAACGCGACGAGCAGGCGGTCATCGACCGCACCAGCGCGGAACGCAAGCCGGCCGAACTTCCGGCGCTGAGGGCGAGCGCGCGACTCACGCGGGCCACAACAGGTACACCGCCGGCGGCGAGAATATTGCGTAGAACCAGAAGGGCGCGAAGGAAGCGGGCGCCGGGCGGACGGACTCGCACGGCCACCGCGACAAAACCCTCACCAGGGACTACACGGGAGCGGCGTCGCGGTGCGGAAGAACGACACGGGCGAGGCGTGCTGGGTGCAGCTGTTCGGCAAGCAACAGGAGACGTTCGAATGTCCAAAGTTATTGTCATCACGGGCGCGACGCGCGGGCTGGGGCGCGCGCTGGTGGGCGCGTTCGCCGCGGGCGGGCACACGGTCATCGGGTGCGGGCGCGGCGACGGACAGGTGCGCGCGCTGCGCACCGACTTCCCAGGCCCGCACCACTTCTCACAGGTGGACGTGACCGACGGCGGTGCGGTCGCCGCGTGGGCCGCCGCGGTCCTCGCGAAGTTCCCGGCGCCGGACCTGCTCGTCAACAACGCGGCCCTCATCAACACCCCGGCCCCGCTGTGGCGGGTGCCGGCCGACCAGTTCAACGCACTCCTCGACGTGAACATCAAGGGCGTGTTCAACGTGATCCGGGGGTTCGTTCCCGCAATGGTCGCCCGCAAGTCGGGTGTGATCGTGAACCTGTCGAGCGGGTGGGGGCGCAGCACGGCGCCGGAGGTGGCGCCGTACTGCGCCACCAAGTACGCGATCGAGGGCCTGACCCTCGCGCTCGCACAGGAACTCCCGAAGGGCATGGCCGCGGTCCCGCTCAACCCCGGGATCATCGACACCGACATGCTGCGCCAGGTGTTCGGCGAGGGCGCCGGCGCGTACCCGAAGCCGGACGCGTGGGTGAAGAAGGCGGCCCCGCTCTTGCTGAACCTGGGCGCGACCGACAACGGCCGCTCGCTGAGCGTGAGTTGACGAGCGCGTGTGTTTGATCCGCAGGTCGCGCAGACGGGCACAGGTTGAAAGACGAAGGGTCCGGCCAGAATCACCCTTCCGCTGCCTTCGCATCTGTGTTCATCTGCGTACATCGGCGGATCAAAAGCCCCCCTCCGAGCCTCCCATGCCCGCCAAAAAGGTCGCCGCGGTCGTCACCGAGTACCGCAAGACGTCGCACGCGGACGTGATCCTGCGGAACCTGCTGAACGGCTACCCCGGCGGCACCAGGCCGAACCTCGAACTCGTGTCGCTGGTCACCGACCAGGTGCCGAAGAACGACATGAGCCGCGACCTCGCCAAGCGGCACGGGTTCAAGCTGTGCGACACCGTGGCCGAGGCGCTCACGCTCGGCACCGGCGCGCTCGCGGTGGACGGGGTGCTGTCCATCGGCGAGCACGGCCAGTACCCGACGAACGACAAGGGCCAACGGCTGTACCCGCGGCGCCGGTTCTTCGAGGCGATCTGCAAGGTGTTCGAGGAGACGAAGAAGTCGGTCCCGGTGTTCAACGACAAGCACCTCGCGGCGACGTGGGAGGACGCGAAGTGGATGTACGACCGGGCGCGGAAGCTGTTCGTGCCGCTGCTCGCCGGGTCGTCGGTCCCGGTCACGTGGCGCAAGCCGAACCTCGTGCTGCCCAACGGGTGCGAGCTGGTCGGGGCGGTGCAGCTCGGGTACGGGCCGTTCGAGGCGTACGGGTTTCACGCCCTTGAGGGGCTGCAGTGCATGGTCGAGCGCCGCAAGGGCGGCGAGACCGGCGTGAAGGCGGTGACGTGCCACCCGCCCAAGTCGATGTGGGAGCCGCTGGACCAGTACGAGTGGGCGGAGCCGGTGCTCGAAGCGGCCACCAAGCTGATCCCGATGCACGCCCCCGGGGACCGGCGCGCGCTGACCGCGAAGTCGGCCGAGGCGGGCACGTTCGAGATCGAGTACCGCGACGGGCTGCGCGCGTTCGTGGTGGTGCCCAACGGCTGGATCTACGAGAACGACGGCGGCGGGTTCATCTTCGCGGGCCTGCGCAAGGGGCAGGCCCGGCCGGACGCGTGCCGGTTCTACCTCCAACAGCCGGACCCGTACGCGCACTTCGCCGAACTGACGAAGGCCATCGACTCGCTCGTCGGCACCGGGCACGCGCCGTACCCGGCCGAGCGCACGCTGCTGACCACCGGGGTGCTGGACGCGGTGATGACCAGCCGCTCCGAGAACGGGAAGCGCATCGAGACGCCGCACCTGGAGGTCGCGTACAAGCCGACCGAGTGGCCGCCGGCGCGGGGCGAGGCGCCGAGGCCGGACAAGAGGTGAGCCCGCGTGGTGCGGGGGCGCCCCCCACCACGCACGCCCGCGCGCCGCTTCACTTCTTCTTGGCGGCCTTCTTCTTGGCGCCCGGCTTCTTGGCGTCGGCCTTCGCCGGCTTCTTGGCCGGCTCCTTCGCGGCCGCGTCCCTCTTGCCGAAGATCGCGTCGTACCCGTCCCCGAACTTCCCGTCCTCGGCCATCCCCATCCGAATGATGCTCATGACAGTGAACCCTTTGCAGTGAAACGTGGTGTGCGGTCCGTGCGCTAGTGTAGCTCGCGCGGTCCGTGCGCGCGAGTGTGCCCGCTCATTTTCCGCACGCGAACCGGTACAGGATTTCGGCCGCCGGCTCGAGCTGTGCCAGGTCGATCCACTCGTCTTTGGTGTGCGCCTGGGCGATGTCGCCGGGCCCGAACACCACCGCCGGCACGCCGGCCGCCGCGACCGCCGCGGCGTCGGTCCCGAACGGCACCGGGTGGACGGTGTGCGTGCCGACCACCGAGTCGATGACCGCCCCGAACCGCTTCACCAGGTCGCCCGACAGCGCCGGGGCCAGCGGCAAACACCCGGCCGACGCGCGCGCGAGCGTAAAGTCGAAATCCACATCCGGCGCGGCCCGCAGGTACGCGTCGAGGTCGGCGGTCGCGGACTCGTAGGTCTCCCCGGGGACCAGCCGCCGGTCCACGTCGGCGCGGCAGAAGTCGGGCACGGTGTTCGGCGACACGCCGCCCGCGATGCGGCCGACGGAGACGGTGCGCGGCCCGAGCACCGGGTCCGGCGGCAGGGCCCGAAGCTGCCCCGCGTACCGTTCGATGTGGGTGACGAGCTTCGCCATGCGGTACACGGCGCTCACCCCCTGCTCGGGCCGCGAACTGTGGCACGCGCGCCCGGTCGCTTCGAGGGACCACCGCGCCACGCCCTTGTGCGCGTTCACGATGTTGAGCAGCGTCGGCTCGGCCACGATCGCGCAATCGGCCCGCACCCCGGAGCTCATGAGCGCCTGCACGCCCAGGCCGCTGTGCTCCTCATCGGCCGTGAACGCCAGGGTCACCGCCGCGCTGTTTGCGGGCCGCTCGCGCACGAGCCGCGCGAACGCGGCCAGCATCACCGCGCCGCCGGCCTTCACGTCGCACGACCCGCGCCCGTACAGGCGCCCGCCCTCCACTTTCGCCCCGAAGGGCTCCACCACCATGCCGTCGACGGGCACCGTGTCCTGGTGCGCCTCGAACAGCACGTGGAACGGCGCCGCCTGGGGCGGCACGTACGTCGCGACGAGGTTGTCGCGCCCCTCGGCGACGCGCGGGCGCCGCACCGCGACGCCCAGGTCGCGCAGCTGCCCTTCGAGGAAGTCGGTGACGCGCGACTCGTACAGGGTCGCGGGGTCGAGATCGGTGCGGCCCATCGGGTTGACCGACGGGCGGCGGACCAGTTCGGCGAGCAGTTGGGTGAGTGGCAGCATGGGGGTATTGAATCACACCGGCGGCCCGGAGGCTACGGGGCCGGGCGCGGGGTGCCGTCGAACAGCCGCACCCCGCGGCGGTGCGGACGTACAGCTTGCCGCCCCGAACCCACATCGGCTCCGCCGCGCCGTACCAAAATTGGAGCACGAGCGTCATATCGCCGCACACACCCTTCCGCCGGTCAACACTCCCGCTATATAAACTCAACTCCCTCGTTCACAGCCGGAGCACGCGCGATGAAGGTTCACGAGTACCAGGCCAAAGAGCTGCTTGCCGCCGCGGGCGCGAACGTACCCAGGCACGTCGTGTGCAAGACGCCCGACCAGGTGGCGGCCGCGTTCGACACACTCGCCAACGGCGGCGGGGTCATGGTGAAGGCCCAGATCCACGCCGGCGGGCGCGGCGCGGGGCAACTCCTCGGTTACGCCGACAAGCTCGGCGGCGTGAAGTTCTGCTCCTCGAAAGAGAAGGCCAAGAGCGTCGCCGAGTTGATGCTCAAGCACCCGCTGAAGACCCTCCAGACCGGGCCGCAGGGGCAACCGATCCAGACGCTCATCGTGCAGGCCGACGCGGCGCCGGACAAGGAGTTCTACGTCGCGGTGGTGTTCGACCGCGCGATCGGGCAACCCGTCTTGATGGCCAGCGCCGCCGGGGGCATGGACATCGAGAAGGTGGCACACGACACACCGGAACTCATCTTCAAGATGCCGTTCGCGCCGGAAACCGGGCTGTCGGCCGAGCAGGCCAAAGGGATGGCCGCCAAGCTCGGGTTCGCGGGCGCGCAGGCGACGAAGGCCGAGCAGATCATGCTCGCGCTCTCGAAGGTGTACCTGGAGAAGGACGCGACCCTCGCCGAAGTGAACCCGCTGGCGATCACGAAGGCCGGCGACGTGATGGTGCTGGACGCCAAGTTCGACTTCGACGACAACGCGCTGTTCCGGCACCCGGACATCGCGGCGCTGCGCGACGAGGCCGAGGAGAACCCGGCCGAGATCCGCGCGGGCAAGGCGAACCTGAACTTCATCCAACTCGACGGCACCGTCGCGTGCCTCGTGAACGGCGCCGGCCTGGCGATGGCGACGATGGACATCATCAACTACCACGGGAAGGCGCAGGGCGTGGGGCCGGCCAACTTCCTCGACGTGGGCGGGAGCGTGACCGCGGCCGGCGCGGTCGAGGCGTTCCGCATCATCC
>JBJSXS010000896.1:0-3989 GCA_046086545.1 Gemmata sp. | reverse complement strand
CCTTCTCGTCGGCCGGCTGGTTGAACCCGTCGGCCCACACGAATAGCGTGACCGGCACAGCCGCGAAGTTCGCCGGGTTGGACGCGGGGAAGTCCTTGATGGTGCGCCGCGCGAACACCACGTCGAGCAGCTTGTTCACCGCCTCGCCGTTGGTGTTCTGCGGGTCGTTGGGGCCGCCGTACAGCTTCCACAGCGGGAGCTGGCCGCTGCGCCGGAGCTTGGTCGCTGGCTGCCCGGCGAGCACGATGTCGATGCCGTCGGCCTTCGCGCGGTCGGCACCGATGAGCGTGCGGTCGCGCAGCGGCGACGGGTCGTTGATGACCCCGACGAGTCCGGACAGGTCGGCGGCGGTGGCGCGGATCACGCCCGGCTGCCCCTCGACCTGCACGTACATCTTCGCGCCCGGCCCCTGCGGGGGCATCCCCGGCGCCGCCGCGCCCTCGCTTTTGCCGAACAGTACCGTCGCCGACTGGCCCTCGCGGGTCTGCACCCGGACCTTCACCAGATCGGGGTTGTCCGGGTTCAGGCCGTACTCCTTCAGGTCTTTCGGGCTGTCGATGAAGTCGGTCGGGTTCGCGGCGGACACGCTGGTGAGCGCGCCGAGCAGCCGGCGCACGCCGGTGAACGTGTTGGGCGAGCCGGCCGCGTCGCCCTCGGTGTCGGCGTCGCCCCACCCGGTCGGGCTGTCGAACCGCCACGGGCCGGTCGGGTTCGGCCGCGCCAGCGCCAGCTCCTTCTTCTTGTTCGGCAGTTCGAGCCGCACCGCCGACACGTCCTCGCCCGCGGCGCGGCTGTCCGACGGGAACACGTTCGGCGAGCGGAAGTCCGGGGTCCACTTCGCGAGGTCGCCGGCCTTGCCGTCCTTCGGCTCGCGGAACAGCGCGTCGAGGTCGCCGCGGCGCACCGCCATCGGGCGCTTCGGCTGCGAGGAGCTGGTGACGAACACCACCCCCTTGTCGCCCAGCGTCAGGTCGCCGAGGGAGACGGTCGAGGAGGTGTCGCCCGCGCGCAGGGTGATCTTCAGGCTGGCCGGGTCCAGCCCGTGAACGGCCGGGTTGGTGCTGATGTCCTGGTACGGGGTCGGCTTCGCCCGCAGCAGCGCGTTCACGACCTGGCCCACGCGTGCCGCCTCGGCGGGCGTGTTGATCGGCTTCTGGATCTGCCAGAGGTTCTTGTTCTTGTCGGTGCGGGCGATGACGAGCGGGCCCGACCCGGGCCGCTCGAACTCGACGACGTCCACGTCGTCAGCCTTTTTGCCGGCGAGGGTCAACTCGGACGCGAGCGACGCGGCCTTCGGCTCCTTCTTCTCGCCCAGCGACAGGACGAGGAAGGTGACGAGCAGGACGGCCACGATCCCGAACAGTGCGGCGGTCAGTCGGAAGTTCATCGGCGGTTGCCCCTGTGGCGGTCGCGGCGCCGGCTGCGCGGCCCGCGGCGCCTGTTCCTGCGTCATGTTCGCTCACCCCGGAAAGCGTCCGTCCGCTCGCGAGGCGGCTGAGTCGGGTTCCCGGAGCCGCGCGTCGGCTTTCTGCCCCTCTCGCCGGGCGGGTGCGGGGTGAGCCGGCGCCTGCGATTCTGCGAAGCGCCCCCGCGCGGTGCCGGCTCACCCCGCACCCGGTCGCAGTGCCTCTGCCACCCGCACCCGAACGGGGAGGGGGCATAACGGACACTCCGCAATTGCACCCGCGGTCACTTGCGGCGCACGACCCACACGCCGGCGCCCAGCCCGGCGACGGTCAGCACCACGAGGCCCAGCGGCACCCACAGCATCCGCAGCGAGTCGTACCCGGGCTTGAGCGTGTACGTGGTGTAGGCCTTCTCGGTCGGCCCGGTGACCGTCGGGCGGTCGCGCACCCAGTCGAGCGTCGAGCCCATCAGGTCGAGCCACAGGGTCGCGGCCTGCCCGCGGCTCATGGCGCCGGCGCGCCCGCTGGCGTCGTCGCTGACGAACCACCCGTTGCCGAACACCGCGACGCGAGCGGTCTCCCCTTCGGACACGAACACGGCCAGTTCGCGAGGGGACCGGGACATCTGCGTCTGCGCCCGGAACTCGCCGAGCAAGCGGTCCTTCTCCTCGCGGGTGCCCGGGCCGTCGATGATCTGCCCGGCCCGCTCGTTCAGCTCAGTCCACGCTTCGATCGGGTTGCGGGCGTACTGTGCCGGGGCCCAGGTGAGCCGGCCCGGCTCGCTCACCAGCACCGGGATCGCCTGCATCGCGCCGCCCGGTGCGGAACTCACCTCGCGGCAGTCCACCAGCGGCAGCCCGCTCAGCGCCTTGAACCCGAGCGCGACCGGGTTGCGCGCCTCGGCGCCCTCCTGCGTGACCCGCGCCAGTGCGACGCGGATGCCGCCGCTGCGGTCCAGGTCGGACAACTGGCCCTTCGGCTCGCTGTACAAGAACCGGTCGCTCAGACGCGCGCCGAATGGCTGGAGCACCGGCTCGATGCCCAGCGCCAGCGGTTTGCCGTCGGCACCGGCCTGGAGGCCGGCCAGCAGCACCAGCTTCCCCTTCTTGCCGTCGGCCCGCGGGGCGCTCATGTAGTCCTGGAGTGCCTTCACCCCGTTTCCCGGGAGCGGCGTGGTCGGGTCGGCGACTACCACCACCGCCGCGTCGTCGGGCACCTTCGCCGGGCCGCCCAACTCGAACGTGAGCGGCTGCACGTCGAAGTAGTTCTTCTCCAGGTAGCTCTTGAGCGCCGCGGCCGAGCGCCGCGGGTCGCGCCCGCCGGACAGGGACAGCTCGCCCGACGACTGGGTGAAGTAGATCTTCGGCTTCTGCTTGCTCTCCGCCAGGAACATCAGCTCGCGGAGCAACTTCGGCTCGCCGTTGAAGGCCGGGGTCTGAGCGCCGCCCGGCCCCTCCTTGGTGCTCTCGAACTCGTCGGCCCGGATGAACGAGTGCCGCTTGCGGTCCCCGGCGGTCTCGTCGCCGGCCACCAGGAGCACCCCCTCGCGGCTCATCTCGGCCATCGGGTAGTCGCTGCGCAGCTTGTTGATCGCGTCCTTGTTCAGCGCCGGGCTGAGAAACGTCACCCGGAACTGCCCGGGGTTCACGTCCTGGCAGCCGGACAGCAGTCGCTTGGTGTCCTCGGTCACCGCGTCGGCGCCGTCCTGGAAGATGGCGTAGGCGTGGACCGGTTGGTCCAGCCCGGCGACCAGTTGCCGCGTCTGCTCGTTGAGCGTGTAGAACCCGGTGCTGGTGGTGTCGAGCTTGTTGGGCACCCGCAGGGCGACCACCACGTTGGCGATGACCAGCACCACCAGCAGCATCAGCACGGTGAGGCCGAAGTTGGACCCGTAGATGAACTGGCGGACGCCGGCGTTGCTCCGCTCCTCGGCCCGGGCCGGCTGCGCGGACACGAACATCAGCGCGCCGCCGAGCACCACCACCAGCAGCGGGATGATGACCCACCGGGCCTCGCTCAGTTCGCCCTGGTCGAGCCACTTCAGCAGGCTCGCGTTCCACATGTAGAAAGCGAGCGCGCCGGCCGTCACCAGGAGGCCGCCGACGGTGAACCCGAACACCAGTAGCGCGAGCCGCGCCCGGGTGCGCTCCTCCTCGACGGTCGGCTTGGGCGGCGCGGCCAGCAGGAACCCGCCGACCCCGGCGAACGCGACGAACAGCGCGAACGCGTCGATGGCGCCGACGATGTAGTCGGTGCGCTCGGCCGCGCGCAGCTCGGTCCCGTCCGACGGGGCCGCCTTGAACGGCTCCGCGTCCTTGTCCTTGGCGGCCGCGTCCGGGTTCGGCGCCGCCATCCGGCTCGTCGTTATGGCCAGCCACCCGGTAAGCGCCAGGAACATCACGGACGCGACGAGCAGCCCGTACCCGACGTTCTGCCGCTGCGTGCGGATCAGCTCGATCACCGGCTCGAGGGCCGGCGGGGCGGGCGTCGGGACCGGCGTGGGATTGGTCGGTTGCATGGCGGACTGGTGTTTCGTGGTGATAGTTCGTTTGGCCGCGACCCGGGGGGAGCGGTCGCCGCGCG
>JBJSXS010000895.1:0-4042 GCA_046086545.1 Gemmata sp. | reverse complement strand
CGCCCGCGCCGCCGCGAGGAGCTGCGCGCCGCTGGCGAACTCCGCGACCGCGCCCCACGGCGCGCCGGTGCCGCCCGGCGTCGGGACGAACGGCGGGACCGGTTCGCGCGCGGGTTCCACTTCGGTCGGGGCCCGCGACGGCGGGCCGTGGGCCGCGGCCGTCGCGTGGTCTTCGGTGGGGTACGGCCCGTCTTCGCCCTTCAGGCACGCGCCCGGCGCGGGGCCGCGCCCGCGCGGGTCCGCCATCGGCAGCACGCCCTTCACCTCCGCCATCGCCACCATCGGCAGGAGCCGGACGAAGAGGAGCGTGAGGGTGAAGAACAGCCCGAAGCCCCCGACCATCTGGAGCCAGTCCACCCACGTCGGGTGGAACTGCCCCCACGCCCCCGGCAGGAAGTCGCGGTGGAGCGGCTGCACGATGACGACGAACCGCTCGTACCACATCCCGACGTTGACGCACGTCACAACGATCAACACGAACCACGGGGTCCGCCGACACCACTTGAACCAGAACACTTGGGGCACGAACAGGTTGCACGTCATCATCACCCAATAGGCCCACGCGTAGTCGCCGCCGAACGCACGGTTCTTGAACGTCTGCCACTCGTACGGGTTGCCGGAGAACCACGCGCCGAACAGCTCCGTGCCGTACGCGTACCCGACCAGCGCGCCGGTCGCGAGGACGAACTTGCACATCACGTCGATGTGCCTGACGGTCAGCACGTTATCGAGTTTGTACACCGCGCGGGCCGGGATCATACACTGCAGCACCATCGCGAACCCGCCGAAGATCGCCCCCGCGACGAAGTGCGGCGGGAGGACGGTGGTGTGCCACCCGGGGGTCAGCGAGGTCGCGAAGCCGAAGCTCACCACCGAGTGCACGCACAGCGCCAGCGGCGCGCTCAGCCCCGCGAGCATCAGGTACGCGACCTCGTAGTGCCGCCAGTGGCGCGTGCTGCCGCGCCAGCCGAGTGCGAGCGCGCCGAACACCGCCTGCCGCGCCCGGCTCTTCGCGCGGTCGCGCAGCGTGCCTAGGTCGGGTATCAGGCCGACGTACCAGAAGATCAGTGCGACCGTGAAGTAGGCGCCGGCCCCGAACAGGTCCCACACGAGCGCGCTGCGGAAGTTCTGGAAGATGTGGTTCGCGTTCGGCACCGGGAGCATGAACCACGCGTACCAGAACCGCCCGACGTGGATGCCCGGGTAGATGGCCGCGCAGACCACCGCGAAGACCGCCATCGCCTCGCTGAAGCGGTTGATTGACGCGCGCCACCTCTGCCGGAACAGGAACAGGATCGCGCTGATGAGCGTGCCGGCGTGCCCGATGCCGATCCAGAACACGAAGTTGGTGACGTCGAACGCCCAGGCGACCGGGACGTTGCTGCCCCACACCCCGATGCCCGTCGAGATGAGGTACGTCGCGGCCAGTGCCCCGCCGCACAGGAGCGCCGAGCTGGTGAGGAACGCGGGCCACCACCAGTACGGCTGCGGCCGCTCGGTGATTTCGCTGAGCTGCTTCGAGACGCTCTCGAAGTCCGCCGGCCCCCACACCAGCGGGACGCGCGGCAGCGGGTCCGGGCGCGCCGGCCCGGCGTTCGCGTCGTGCGGCTCGTGGGTGGCAGACGGTGCGGTCATCGCCAGCGCGTCTTTCGTGCGTGCTCGTTGAGCGCCGGCCCGGGCGGGGCCATCGCGAAGCACCTCAGAGCAGGTCGGTGTTCAGGTTCCGCAGGCGCGGCAGGTAGCTCGTGCGCGGCTTCGTGTTCAGCTCGCCCAGCAGCAGGTACTCGCGTTCCCGCGCCTTGAGCTGCGCCACGCGGCTGGCGGGGTCGAGCGTGTTGCCGAAGGTGATGGCGCGCGACGGGCACGCGGCCTCGCACGCGGTCACGACGGTGCCGTCGGGCACGATCACGCGGCCCTCGCTGTCGAGGTCGTAGCCCGCGGCGCGCGGGTTCTGCGGCTTCTTGTACGCCGGCACCGCGCCCGCTGTGGTCCGGTACGCGGCCTCGGTCGGGATCGTGCGCCGGCCCTGCGCCACTTCGGTCGCGGCGATCTTGGCGCCGTACTTGCCGCGCTCGACGCGCTGGACGCAGTAGGTGCTCTTCTCCATCACCCCGCGCATCCGCACGCTCACGTCGGGGTTCTTCTGCATCTTCAGCGTCTCGGGCACGCCGGTGTCGGCGCGGCTCGCGCCGCCGCGCGCCAGCGGCGTGGGCACGCGCAGCTCGTCGAGCCGCCGCTTGTTGAAGTCGAACCAGTTGAACCGGCGCACCTTGTACGGGCACGCGTTCGAGCAGTACCGCGTGCCGATGCACCGGTTGTAGACCTGCAGGTTCAGCCCCTCGGGGCTGTGGACGGCCGCGCTCACCGGGCACACCTGCTCGCACGGCGCGGCCTCGCAGTGGACGCACGCGACCGGCTGCGCCGCCACCCGCGGGTCGTCCGTGCCGTCGAGGAAGTAGTGGTCGATGCGGAGCCAGTGCATCTCGCGGTTGCGCTTCACCTCGTGCTTGCCGACCACCGGGATGTTGTTCTCGGCCTGACACGCGACCACGCACGCGCTACAGCCCGTGCAGGCCGCGAGGTCGATGACCATGCCCCACTGGAACTGGCTGTCGAGCAACTCCGGGCGCGCGAGGTCCAGCGGGAACCGCTGCTGCTGCCCCGCCGCGGGCGCCGGCCCCTGCGGCGCGTTCCCGTACCCGCCCTGGAACCCCCCCTTGAGCGCGGCCCCGGTGACGCGCCCGTCGGGCGGAGGGCCGCTCTTCGGCCCGGGCTCGGCATGCGGGCGCTCACCCGTCTCGGGCCGCGTGTTGACGTCGAGGTCGCGCACGACGTCGCGGCCCTCGGGGATGTGGCCGTGCTCCTGCGTGACGACGAGGTCGCCGCGGCGCGCCGTCCGCTCGAGCTTGCAGTAGGTGGCGGTGTGCATCGCGCTCTGCCGCCGGAGCGGGAACACGTCCGTGCCGCCGCCGTGCGGGACGTGGGCGATTCGCATCTGCCCGAAGTGCCCGTAGGCGAGCGCGACGCAGAAGTCCGCCTGCCCCGGCAGCACGAGCGCCGGCAGCGACGCGGTCCGCTCGCCGACCTTCACCTCCACGATGTCGTTCGTGCTGATGTTGAAGGCTTTCGCGGTCGCGGGCGAGATCAGCGCCGCGTTGTCCCACACCAGCTTCGTGATCGGGTCGGGCAGCTCCTGGAGCCACGGGTTCATCGCGCCGCGGCCGTCGCTCAGCGCGTACGACGGGTGGAACGTGACCTCGATGTCGGTGCGGTTCGGCGGCCCCGGGAGCGGCGCGGCCGCGAGCGCCGCGGCCACCCACACGTGGTTCGCGCCGACCGGCTTGGGCGCGCGGGCCCGCTCGTCGTGCTTCGCGAACCCGAGCGCCTTCGCCTGCTCCGGCCCGGCGGGCAGGAACCCGAGCTGCTTGTAGCGGTTGAACTGCTCGTCGAAGTTCGGCGCGGCGGGTGCCAGCCCGGTGCGCTCGCTGAACGCGCGGCGCACGTAGTGGTACGCGGCCTTCTGCGCGGCGGCGTAGCCGGTGACCGGCTTTTCGTCCGGGCCCGGCGCCTGGAGCAGCAGCGCGAGTACCTCGACCGCGGTGCGCCCGCCGCGGGCCGGCGCGTCGGCGCCGGCGCTCCTGTGTCCGTTCAGCGGGGCGATCAGCGGCTGCACGCAGCACAGCCCGCCGTCCGAAGACTCCGTGTCCGACCAGCCTTCCAGGTGGTGGGCGAGCGGCAGGTGCCAGGTGGACTTTTCCGACGTGTGGTCGAAGAACAGGCCGAGGCGGATGGTGGTCGGCACCTTGGCCATCTCCTCCGCGAACCGCGCGTCCGCGGGCGCGTTGAACACCGGGTTCCCGCCGATGATGACGAGCGTGCTGACGCGGCCCAGCGCCATCTCGCCGGCGAGGTCCGCCAGGCCCTTGTCGAGCGCCTCCGGCGGGGCGTCGCGGAACTCGGCCACGCCCGCGGTGTAGTTGCCGAGCGCGTCGTTCAGCGAGTGCGCGAGCGCGTGGACCCACGCCGGCTGCCGCGGCCCGAC
>JBJSXS010000894.1:0-6559 GCA_046086545.1 Gemmata sp. | reverse complement strand
CTCGATCCAGCGCCGGCACCAGAAGGTGGTAGAACTCGCGCCCGCGCCGAACCTGCCCGACGACGTGCGCCAGGGCATCCTCGACGCGGCCCTGTCGGTCGGCCGCGCGTGCGGCATCGACAACGCGAGTACGGTCGAGTTCCTCTACGACACCGAGGCCAAGAAGTTTTACTTCATTGAGGTGAACCCGCGGATTCAGGTCGAACACACGGTCACCGAACAGGTGACCGGGTTCGACATCGTGCGGTCGCAGATCCTCATCGCGTCCGGGCTGCCGCTGAACCACGCCCGCGTGGGTCTCGAACAGAGCGCGATCAGTGTCCGCGGGTACGCGATCCAGTGCCGGGTGACGACCGAAGACCCCGCGAACGGGTTCGTGCCCGACTACGGGCGCCTGAGCGCGTATCGCTCCAGCGGCGGGCCGGGCATCCGCCTCGACGCCGGCAGCGCGTTCGGCGGCGCGGTCATCACCCCGTTCTACGACTCGCTGCTCGTGAAGGTGACCGTCAGCGGGCTGACGTTCGAAGACGCCGCGACCCGCATGGAGCGGTGCCTGCAAGAGTTCCGCATCCGCGGGGTGAAGACCAACATCCCGTTCCTGCTGAACCTCATCAACCACCCGCAGTTCCTCGCGGGTGATGTTACCACGCGATTCCTCGATGAAACCCCGGACCTGTTTAAGTTCAACGCGCGCCGCGACCGCGCCTCCAAGCTGTTGAGCTACCTCGCGGATGTGATCGTGAACGGGCACCCCGAGGTGAAGTCGAGGCCCGAGCGCATCGCCGCGGCGCCCCAAGCCGGGCGACCGCAAATGGCGCTGAGGGCGGCGCCGCCGAAAGGAACGCGAGACACGCTCAAAGAGCTGGGCGCCGCGAAGTTCGCTCAGTGGACGCGCGAGCAGAAGCGCCTGCTGGTGACCGACACGACGATGCGCGACGCGCACCAGTCGCTGTTCGCAACACGCATGCGCACGTTCGACATGCTCGCCATCGCCGACCGGTACGCGCAGCTGCACGCGGACCTGTTCTCGCTCGAAATGTGGGGCGGGGCCACGTTCGACACCGCGATGCGGTTCCTCAAGGAGAACCCCTGGGACCGGCTCGCGCGGCTCCGCGAGCGCATCCCGAACATCGTGTTCCAGATGCTGGTGCGGGCCGCGAGTGCGGTCGGGTACACGAACTACCCGGACAACGTGGTTTACGAGTTCGTCCGGCTGTCCGCCGACGCCGGCATGGACCTGTTCCGCATCTTCGACGCAAACAACTGGCTCCCGAACATCGAACTCGGCATCAACGCCGTACTCAAGACGGGCGCGGTCTGCGAGGCCGCGGTGTGCTACACCGGCGACATCCTCGACCCGAAGCGCGACAAGTACACGCTCAACTACTTCGTGAGCCTCGCGCGGGAGCTGGAGAAGCGGGGCACCCACTTCTTGGCGATCAAGGACATGGCCGGGCTGCTCAAGCCGTACGCGGCCAAGCGGCTCGTGAACGCGCTGCGCGAAGCCGTGGGGGTGCCGATCCACTTCCACACGCACGACAGCGCCGGCGGGCAGCTCGCCTCGTACATGCTCGCGGCCGAAGAGGGTGTGAGCGTGGTGGACTGTGCGTTCGCGCCGATGAGCGGCGGCACCGCGCAGCCGAGTCTGAACGCGCTCGTGGAGGCCGCGCGGTTCACGTCGCGCGAGACGGGCCTGAATTTCGACGCACTCCAAGAGACGGCGAACTACTGGGAAGCGGTTCGCAGGCAATACGCACCGTTCGAGACGGGCCAACTCGCCAGCTCTGCGGAGGTGTACTTGCACGAGATGCCGGGCGGCCAGTACGCGAACCTCTACCAACAAGCGCAATCGCTCGGGGTCGGCGACCGGTGGCACGAGGTGGGCCGTCTGTACGCCGGGGTCAATAGGATGTTCGGCGACATCGTGAAGGTGACGCCCACGTCGAAGGTCGTGGGGGACATGACGCTGTTCATGCTCGCGAACAACCTGACCCCGGAGATGGTGCAGGACGCGAACCGTGAGATCGCGTTCCCGGAGTCGGTGGTCGAGTTCTTCGAGGGCAAACTCGGTCAGCCGCCGGGCGGGTTCCCGGCGCAGCTCCAAGCGCGAATCCTGCGCGGGCGCAAGCCCCTCACCGAGCGCCCGGGCGCGACGCTACCGCCGGCGGACCTCGCAAAGGCGAAAAAGGACCTGGAGGGCAAACTCCGCCGCCCGCCGAGTGACCGCGACGTCATCTCTTACGTCCTATATCCGAAAGTGTTCAGCGATTTCGCCGAGGCGCAGGCGAGGTACTCTGACCTGAGTGTGCTGCCGACCCCGACGTTCTTCTACGGGATGGCGAAGGGGGACGAGGTCAGCATCGAGATCGAACCGGGCAAGACGCTCATCATCAAGTTCTTGACGGTCGGCGAGCCGCAACCGGACGGCCGCCGGGTCGTGTACTTCGAGCTGAACGGGCAGCCGCGTGAGCTGCTGGTGAGCGACCGGACCCTGGGTGCCGGCGCCGTAAAATCGCGCCTCAAGGCCGAGAGCGGCAACGCGAAGCACATCGCGGCCCCGATGCCGGGTGCCGTGGTCGCGGTCGCCGTGGCCCCGGGCGAAGAGGTTGCCGCGGGGCAGAAGCTGCTCACGCTAGAAGCGATGAAGATGGAGACAACCCTGTACGCCGACCGTGCGGGGAAGGTGGCCGAGGTGCTGGTTCGGCCCGGAGTGCAAGTGGACGGCGGCGATCTGGTCATCCGATTCGAATAGCCCGCGGCGCCCCTTTCGGAGGAGCTCTCGATGTTGCCCTTCGTGCTGGTTCTCGCTCTCGGCGCCGAACCGGCGCCCACGATCACCTCCCCCATCGGCACCGGGGAGAAGGGGTTTGCGGGCGACGGCGGGCCCGCGACGAAGGCCAAACTCGATCAGCCCTTCGACGTGGCCTTCGACCGCGCGGGCAATCTGTACCTCTCCGACACGTTCAACCACCGGGTTCGCAGGATGGACGCGAAGACCGGCGCGATCTCCACGGTCGCGGGGAACGGCAAGAAGGGGTTTACCGGCGACGGCGCCAAGGCGACCGACGCCGCACTGAACGAACCCTACGGCATCGAGTTGGATGCCGACGGAAACCTGTACGTCGTGGACCGGTTGAATTACTGCATCCGCCGGGTTGACTCGAAGACGGGCAACATCGCGACCGTCGCGGGTACTGGCGGAAAGAGCGGGTTTGGTGGGGACGGTGGGAAGGCGACCGAGGCGCTGCTGGTCGAACCGAACGGCATCTGTCTCGACGGCAAAGGGAAGCTGTTCATCGCTGACGTCGCCGGGCACCGCGTGCGCGTCGTTGATCTGAAGACCGGCACCATTGACACGCTTCTCGGGAACGGCAAGGGTGTGACCGCAGGGGACGGCGGTCCGCAGAAGGACGCGACCACCTCCGGTCCTCGCGCGGTCGCCGTCGGGCCGGACGGGCGGCTCTTTGTGGTCGAACGCAACGGAAATACCGTCCGCGCTGTTGATCTCGCAAAGGGCACCGTCGAGCGGTTCGCGGGCACCGGCAAGAGGGGTTACACCGGGGACGGCGGGAAGGCGCTGGAGGCGACCTTCGACGGCCCGAAAGAGATCGACATCGACAAGGACGGGAACGTGTTCGTGGTTGACACCGAGAACGAGGCGATCCGCCGCATCGACGCGAAGACCGGTGTCGTGAATACTCTTGCGGGGAAAGGGCGCACCAAGACCCCGGGCTTGGGCGACAACGGGCCCGCGACCGCTGCGACCCTGGGCCGCCCGCACGGGGTCGCCGTCGGTCCTGACGGCGCGATTTACATCGGCGACACCAACAGTCACCGCATTCGCCGGGTGAAGTAGGCCTCACCTCGCCAGGAAGTACCCCGTAGCGAATGCAAGACCCAGCAGCACCACCACACCGCCCAGGGCCAGCGTCGCTTTCTGCGCGCTGATGACGAGCATCTTGGGCGGGTCGCCGAGACTCATCGCGTCCTGGCCCGAAGTGGGCGGGGGTTTGGGCCGCTCGTCTGCGACGGGCGCCGCCGTGTTGCCAAGGATCTCGTCCACATCACCCTCGAACAGCGGCGGGTCATCGGACGACCGCAGGCTGGGCTTCGGCGAGGGGCCCGCCTTCGCAAGCTGGGGCGTTGCGGAAAGCGCATTCTGCGGTTTCGCCGGCTGGCGACTGTCCGGCGGGAGGCTGATCGGTTCTTGGGCTGAGGGCGGGGGAGCGCGAGACGCGTTCCGCTGCCCCGCACCCGGTGCCGCCTGTTGGCGGGCGTTCCCCGCCGGTTCGGAGACACGATCGGTAACTGCGTTGCCGAGCAGGCGGTCCACATCGTCCATGTCGAGCCGCTCGGTTTTAGCGTCGTCCTGTGCGGGAACCGGCACGGTGATGGTGTACCCGCAGTGCGGGCAGGTGGTTTCGGTGCCGGCCTTCCGGGTCGCGATCCCGAGCAGGCGGTTGCAATAGTGACAGCGGAAGCGGATGGGCATTCCGAGGACTCCGGCCAACGGCAGGGGGATTTCGATGTTACATGCAGTATACCCCCTTCGTTAACCGGCGCGCCTTCGAATCCGCCGCTTGATCGGCGGGCCCGGGCGCGGAAAAATAGAACTACCCATTCGCACACGCGGAGCACCCCCGATGACCGTTCGTCGCACCCGCTTACTGGTCGCCGCGGGTCTGTTCGCGTGCTGCTCTGCGGCCCTCCCCGGGGCCGAAACGGTGATCCTCAAGGACGGGTTCGTCATCCAGGGGAACATTCACAAAGAGACGGAAGTCGTTTCGGACAAGGCCACCGGCACGTCGGTCCGGATCGTGAAGGCCAACGGTCTGGACATGATCGATGAGGGTCCGAAGGTCACGGTTTTTAGCACGCACGCGCGGCAACTCGGAGCCATTTCGGCCGACATCAAGCTCCGCCCGGAGTACAAGGCCTACAAGGTGCCCTTCGCGGGGCGCAAGGGGAACAATCCGCTCCCGCCCATCGGCGGCATCTCCAAGATCACCGACTTCAACAGCAAGTGGGTGCGCACCCTGACCGTGCCCCAGTCCGTGGGGCCGCCGGTGCTGATCGACGAGCAGGTGACCCACCTGGATCCGTACTTCATCTATGTTGTCTCGGCGACGCACCTGTGGAGGTCGTGCTACCGCACGAAGGATTGGGATCCCAAAGTCGTTCGCAAGATGCTGATGATGCACCCGGAACTGGCGGAACCGGACGGCAAGTGCGTTCCGCTCAAGCGTGTCGCTCTCGCCAAGTTCATGCTCGACGCGGGCTGGCTCCAGTTCGCGAAGGACGAGATGGAACGCCTCAAGAAGGACTTCACCGGGGAGTTGTTGAAAGAGGACAAGGAGGCGCACGAGAAACTCTCAAAGGAGATCGACGAGGCCACCGCGGAACTGGTGGTGCGCGAGGCCGAACTGGCCCTCGGCGCCGGGCGCTATGCGTACGCCACGGACCTATTGGCGGTGTTCCCCGAAAAGGGCGCCGACCCAAAGGAAGTCGCCCGTGCCGCGAAGGCCGGCGCAGACCTGAAGACGGCGCAGGAGCGGTACGACGCGGCGCGGCGGTTGCTTGGTAACCAGATTGATGCAATCGGCGGGCGGCGCGGGCTCGCTCCGCTGCTCGCCGCGGGCGGGGGCGGGGCCGCGGCCGCCTGGCGCCCCGTCAAGGAGGAGAGTACCCAGGCGGTTCAACTCGCGGCCGCCGCGGGCCGTGTGTTCAACGAACTGCACCCGGATTCGGCCATTCGCATCGAGACCTTCGTCACCCTCGCGGCGCAAGCCGAGCGCGAGCGCGCGATGAACCGCGAGCCGACCAAAAAGCCGGACGAGCTCATCGCCACCGCGATCAGCGGGTGGGCGATGGGGAGGAACGGGGCCACGCCGAACGTGGACGCGGCCCTGAAAGCGTGGGCCTCGCGCGAGCTGATCCTCGCGTACCAAAAGGGCGAAACCCCGGGCGCGCGTACCGAGCTGCTCGGCAAGTTCAAGAAGTCCAACACACTCGGGATCGACCAGCTCGCACAGCTCATCTCGCTGCTGCCGCCGGTCGATCCCGAAGACCTCGACAAACGAACCGGCAAGCGCGTGGACGTCGGGGCGAACGTGACCGGCGCGGTGTACCGCCGCAAGACCGGTCCGGCCCCCGGGCACGCGACCGGGATCGAGTACCTCGTGAAACTGCCGCCCGAGTATCATCACGGCCGGGCGTACCCGGTCCTGATCGTCCTCGCGCACTCCGGAAACGACCCCGAGACCGCGTTGTCCCGGCTCGTGACCGAGTCGGACAAACACGGGTACATCTTGATCGCGCCCGAGTGGACCGCCCAGTTCAACCGCGCGGGATGGGAGTGGCGCGGGGAGGACCACGTGTACGTGACCGCCGCGCTCCGGGACGCGGTGCGGCACTTCACGGTGGACAACGACCGCGTGTTCCTGTGCGGGGTCGGGGACGGCGCGAACATGGCGATGGACGTCGGCTCGTCGCACCCGGACCTGTTCGCCGGGGTCATCCCGGTCGCTCCCAACCCCAAGTGGCTCGGCCACTTCATCGA
>JBJSXS010000893.1:0-7452 GCA_046086545.1 Gemmata sp. | reverse complement strand
TCGCCGACGCCGAGTCGGCGCTCAAGGCGGCGAACGACACCGCGGTCGATCTGGCGGTACTCGACTGGAACCTCGGGTCCGGTAGCGACGGGCTGCGGCTCCTCGAAGACCTCGTCGAGTTCCGCCCCGATGTGGTCGCGGTCCTCGTCACCGGGTTCGCGCACCAGGCGACGCCGCTCGACGCGCTGCGAATGGGCGTGCGGGACTACATCGACAAGAACCAGAACCTGACCCGCGAGACGTTCGTTGCCGCCATTCGACGGCAACTGGACCGCACCCGCCCGGCGAAGCTGCAGCGCGAGCTGAACCGGCAGCTCGCGGCGTTCCGCGCGGCGGTCGAGAAGGTGCTGCCCATCGTGCAGACTTCGGCCGCGTTCAACGACCCGGTGCCGTTGCCCGCCGCGGTAAAATCACTCCTGCGGTTCGTCGTGCGCGGGACCGGGGCCGCCGACGGCGCGCTGATCGTGCGCCACACCGCCGCCGGCACCGAATCGACCGCGGTGTACAACTCCGCCGGCGCGCGGCTGCCCGCGCCGGCGGCGCCGTTCGGCCGGTCGCTCGCGGCCAGCGTGATCAGCTTTCAGGAGCCGGTGGCGCTGAACGACTTCGACCCCGAGGCGCTCGGGCCGCTCGAGTTGATGCCGTTCGAGCTAGGCCGGCGGAGCATACTGGCCGCCCCGCTGCGCGTCGCGTCGGACACGGTCGTGGTGCTGGAACTGTTCGACAAGGCCGGTAGCCCGAGCGGGTTTGGTGACGACGACCGGCGGCTGCTCGCGTCCGCGGCCGAAGTGGGCACGGACCTGCTGCGGCAAGCGGTCGCGGAGCGGCACACGCACCAGTTGCTGTTCGACGCGGTGGGCGCCGCACTCAGCGCGACGCGGACCCTGAGCGACGCCCCGGCCGCGCCCGAGTCCGAGCCGCCGCCCGCGGTGATGGCGCGCTTGAAGGAGGGGCTGGGCGCCGACGCGAACGCGGTGGCCGACCCCGGCACCACCTTGCGCCTCGTGGAAGCGGTGCGGGCGCTCGCGGTGAAGCACGGCCCGGGCGCGGTGGGGCACTGCGTCAAAGTCGTGAACGACCTGCGCGAGCTGCTCGACGAGCTGACGGGTACGGCATGACGAGTCCCTCTCCGAGCGCGGCGACCGTCTTCGATGACATCTTCGCGCGCCTCACCCCGGACAGCATCCTCCGCGACCCGCGCGCGACGGGCGACGGGATCGCCGTTGCCGTGATCGACTCGGGCGTGGAGCGCGCGGTTCTCGAAGACAAGTTCAGGTCCGCGGGCACGCCCATCAACCCCATCGAGGGCGCGGTGTTCCGCCCCGCGGGCCCGCCGCTGCCGTACACCGGGCACCAGTCGTCGCCGCACGGCACCACGGTCGCGGACATCGTGCTCACGCTCGCGCCGCGGGTGAAGGTCTACAGCGCCGACGTGTTCGGCCCCACCGGGTCGTGCGAGGTCGAAACCGTAATCGCCGCCTTGCGGCACTGCCTCGACGTGTGGAAGGTGAAGGTCATCAACCTTTCGCTCGGCGTGCCCGAGCACAAGCTCCAGCAGCTCCCGCGGCGGCTCCAGTTGCAGCGGGCCATCGAAGAGGCCTACTTCCGCGACGTGCTGGTGTTCGCGGCGGCTCACAACGAGCACCCGCTGACGCGAAGTTACCCGGCCGCGTTCGCCCCGCCGCTCATCTCGGTCGATAAGGGGCTGTTCGACGACCCGCTGCGCTTCGCCTACAAGCTGACGGAGCAGGTCGAGTTCCAGGCGCACGGCCGCGGCTACCTCGGCCCGTTCGCGCGCGAGCCGGCAACCAGTTGGGCGACGCCACACCTGGCGGCCATTGCGGCCCGCATCCTGTCGCTGAAACCGGACCTGAAGCCGTTCGAGATCAAGACGATCCTGTACTGGCTGTTCCGAAGCGGCACACAGTAAGGGCGAGCGCTCGCCCGCAGGCGAGCAGCAGCGTCGGCGCGGCTCGGTGCGAGGCGGCACCGCTCACCCGAACCGTCCCATACCCACCCTCCCGATCGTCGGGACTCGCGCCAGGAGGGGCGCGTGGTTCTCAGCAGTGAACACGCGCCAGACTCCGGGTACACTGGGGGCTCACCCCCACGACACCAGAGGCCCGCCATGAACCCAAGCCGCCGCGACGCCCTCGCCCTCTCGCTCGCGACTCTCGCCACGGGCCGCATCGCCGGGGCCGAGGACCCGAAGTTCACGCTCGCGACGTTCGAGACGGAGGTAACGATCCCGCTCGGGCACCCGTGCATGGGCGGCGGCGTCGCGCCCGCCAAGGAGGTGCTCGACCCGCTCCTCGCGCACGGGTTCGTCCTTCAGGGCGCCGGGAAGCCGGTGGTGTTTCTCGCGCTCGACTGGTGCGAGATCCGCAACGGCGCGTACGACCTCCTCCGCGAGAGCGTGGCGAGGGCGGTCGGCACGGACCCCGTTCGCGTGATGGCGTGCGCGCTGCACCAGCACGACGCGCCCATCATGGACCTCGAGGCCCAACAGCTCCTGGAGAGGCACAAGGCCAAAGGCGCGGTCTGCGACCTCACGTTCCTGGAGAAGGCGGTGTCGCGCCTCGCGGACGCGGCGAGGGCGTCGCTCAAGGGCGCGAGGCCGGTCACGCACGTCGGCTCCGGGGAAGCGAGGGTCGAGAAGGTGGCGTCGAACCGGCGGTACCTCGATGACGCGGGTAAGGTGCATTACAACCGCATGTCGGCCACGCGCGACGCGAAAATTCGCGCCGCGGACGAGGGCACCATCGACCCGCTGCTTAAGACGCTCAGCTTCTGGAGCGGCGACACCCCATTATGCGCGTTGTCCGCGTACGCGACGCACCCGATGAGCTATTACGGCAAGGGCGGGGTCACCTCGGACTTCGTGGGCCTCGCCCGGAAGAAGCGCCAGGGCGAAACGAAGGGCGTGCAGCAGATGTACGCGAGCGGGTGCAGCGGGAACGTGACCGCGGGCAAGTACAACGACGGCGACCCGGCCAACCGCGACGCACTGGCCGACCGCATCGGCACCGCCATGAGCGCCGCGTGGAAGGCCACCAAGAAGGTCGCACTGACGGGCGCGAGCTTCCGCTCCGCGCCGTTGACGCTCGAACCGCGCGCCACCGACGGCTACGCCGAAGAAGCACTCACGAAGCGCCTCAAGGACGACCCGCGGCCGTTCGGCCAGTGCCTCGCGGCGCTCGGCCTGAGCTGGCACCGGCGGTGCGCCGCCGGCAGGCCCATCGACCTGCCGGTGCTCGACCTCGGCGGCGCGCTGGTGGCCCTCCTTCCCGCGGAGAGCTACGTGGAGTACCAGTTGCACGCGCAGAAAGCGCGGCCGGACGCGTTCGTGCTGGTCGCCGGGTACGGCGAGTGCGGCCCCGGTTACATCCCGATCGAGCGCGCCTGGAAGGAGAACGACGGCAACCTGAGCGACTGGTGCTGGGTCGCAACGGGCAGCGAGGCCCGCATGACGAGCGCCATCGAGAAGGCGCTGAAAGAGTGACGCCGCGGACCATCCGCGCGAAATCCGTGGGCGGCACGGAACTCTTGCGGGGGCGGTGCGTCTAATTGGGTACCGGGTGTGGCACACGGGTGTGCCCGACACCGGTTCACGTCTCACCGGAGTTGCTCATGATTCGCGCGCTCGTGTTCGCCGGGGCCGTCGCCTTCGCCGCGCTCCTCGCCGGCTCGGCCGGTGCCGCCCAGCAGCAGAAGAACCAGATGGTGAAGGGCACCGTCAAGTCGGCCGACGCCAAGAACCTCGTGCTGATCGTCAACCAGAAGCTGAAGGACCAGGTGGTGGACCGCGAGCTGAGCATCAAGCCGGACACCGAGTTCAGCGTCACCGGCGCCGACGGCAAGGTCACGAACACGGTCGGTAAGGAAGGGCTGCTCCTCCTCGAAACCGGGGCCGACGTGCAGGTGAAGTGCGACAAGGACGTGAACGTGCTGAAGGTGACCGCGAAGCTCAAAAAGTAGGGCCTCAAGTCGCAAGCGGAAGGTCGTAAACGCGGGAGCGGGCCGGTGCGGCAGCTTTCGAGTTTGCGACCTTCGACTCACTTCAACCTATCACCACGCCCGGCTCGCGCCTCGCGGGCGCGTCAGCGCGGCGGGTCGCTGTGTACACCATTCACGGCCCGTTGCCGCTGCCGGACAGCACAGTTTGCATGTCGCCGTCGCCGGGCCCTCTACCGTCCGGCCGAAGTGAACCCGTGCCGTCGGGCGCTGCCACTCCGGTAAAGAGTGGTGGCGGGGTTGACACACGCGTAACGCGCCGGTCGGGATCGGGTGACGCGCCACCCGATCCCGACGGACCGGTTGAAAGCGCCCAGATTATCGCTGACTGGAACGTTCGTACCGGCTTCCGGATCATTTTGCACCGGCCCGCTGCCTACATTCTTGAGGTCACTGAACCGTCTGGGCGAATTCTCATCTCTTGCCAGGCGTCCGGCACAGCCTCACCTCACCGGCTACCGTTCCCCGCGTGGGGCGAGACGATTGCGGTGAGGCTGCAGTCAGAGGCTATCAGAACGGACGATAAGGTAGTGTCGGGCCATGAGCAGCGCGTTACTCACCGAAGTGGACTTCATCGAGGAACTGCGGCTGCGTCGCTGGGCGCGGGAAAATTATGTGCCCTCCGATGAGCGCGAAGCGTCCTGGCGTCCGATCATTCTGGAGGAGATGCGCCGCAAGGACGGGGAGGTGAGCGAGGCCGTGCTGGTCGGATAAGACCGCGCCGCTCGCTCCGCCGACCCACCCGACGCGTCGGGTGGGTTTCTCATTTGTGGTGCGGGCGGCACGCTCGCGCCACCCCACGACGGGCGACACGGAGGTTAGGCGATGGGGTTTTTCAACGGGCGGGTCACGTTCCTGCGCTTCAAGGTGAGCGGCGCGGCGCCCCGGCAGTTCGACGACGAGCACCTCTCGCGGCTCGCCGACCGTGCCGCGGGGCGGTCTCGGATCGCGTCGGCCGACGGCGTCCAAACCGGGTGGACCGGCGGCGAACACATCCTCGACACCGACTTCGGCCTCGAAAAGAACATCATCAACGACACGCTCTCCTTCGAACTCCGGGTGGACGCGGAGAAGTTGCCGGGCGACCTCTTGCGCGCGTACACCGCGGTCGAGCTGAAGTCGCTGGCGAAGAGCAACCCGAGCGGGTTCGCCAGCGCGCGCCAGAAGCGCGAGGCCAAGGAGATCGCCCGCGAGCGCCTCGAACAGGAGGCCAAAGACGGGCGCTACAAGAAGCGCAAGTGCATTCCCGTCTTGTGGGACCGCCTCACCAACGAAGTGCTGTTCGGCGCCACATCGCTCACGCAGGTGGACCGGCTGTGCGGCCTGTTCGAGCAAACCTTCGGCGCGGAACTGCAGTGCGTCACGGCCGGCCGCCGCGCGTACCACCTCGCGGAGATGCACTCGCGCACGCGCTCCGTCGACGACTCGTCGCCCAGCACGTTCGTCCCCGGCAACGCCACCGACGTCGCGTGGATCGCCGACGAGAGCAGCCGCGACTTCATCGGCAACGAGTTCCTGCTGTGGCTGTGGTACTACACGGACGTGAAGTCCGACACCATCAGGCTCGCGGACAACTCCGAAGTGACCCTGATGCTCACGCGCACGCTGAACCTGGAGTGCCCGCGCGGGCAGACCGGGCACGAGACCATTTCGCACGAGGGGCCGTCGCGGCTGCCGGAGGCCCGTCGCGCGATCCAGAGCGGTAAGCTGCCCCGCAAGGTGGGCCTGACGCTGGTGCGGCACAGCCAACAGTACGAACTGACGCTGCACGCGGAGACGCTCGGCGCGGGCGGCGCGAAACTCCCGCCGCCGGACGAGGGCGCGGACGCGCGTGGGAAGCTCGACGACCGCGCGACCCAGCTCCGCGCGCTGCTCGAAACGCTCGACCTCATGTACGACGCGTTCGGCCAGAAGCGGTTCGGGCGCGAGTGGGAGGCGGAGCTTCAGGCCATGCAGAAGTGGCTCAAGCGCGACGACCGCAGGGCCGCCTAGCGCGACGGCCCGACGTTTGCACAGGTTCCTCGGCCCCGACGCACCGTTCGCGTCGGGGCGACACATACCGGGGGGGAACATGAACCGCAAACTGTTCGAGACGCTGGGGTTGGTGGCCCTGTCGTTCGCAATCGCCGGGACCGCGGCGTCGGTCCGGGCGAAGGGGCCGGCCGGCGAGCGACTTCCGGCCCGCGCGGAGCGCCCGAGGGCCGCCGATCCGCACGTGGCACAATTCGCGGACTGTGCCAAAGCGTGTGACGACTGCGCGCGGATTTGCAACATGTGCGCCGCACACTGCACGAAGATGTTGGCCGAGGGCAAGAAGGAGCACCTCGACACGGCACGCACCTGCCCCGACTGCGCGACCATCTGCCGGTCGGCGTCGGCGATCGTTATCAAGGGCGGGCCGTTCTCGGACCTCATCTGTACCGCCTGCGCCGACGCGTGTAAGCGGTGCGGCGACGCGTGCGAGAAACTCGGCGCGAACGACCCGGTCATGAAGCAGTGCGCGGACGAGTGCCGCACCTGCGAGAAGGCGTGTCGCGCGATGATGAGGCACACCAGCAAGCCCGAGAAGTGAGCGGCGGGCGAGTTCCACCGAACGGACGGGCGTGGCCCGTCCGTTCGCGCTCGATCGGGGTTCATCTCCACCGCCCCGCAACGGGGCCGTGGGCGGGCACAGTAGGGCGGTCGTCGATCAGGAACGCTCACCCGACCACATCATCAGCACCACATCATCCGCCGCCGGCGGGAGCATCGGCAGCGCTCCCGTTCGGACCTCGCCCGCGCCGAGCGGCAACAACACGAGGCGCCGCCAGCGCGCCCGTCGATATCGGCCGGAGTGCGTTGAAGTGCGCCGAAGCTGTACCCGGTGCCGGGGGATCAAACCGCACCCGGGAGCGGTTGGCGGTGTCGCGACGGGACCTCATTCTTTCCGCCGGTTCGCGGGCCGCGCGGTGTTGGCGTTGCCGCGATTGCGGTTGCCGAACTAGCATGGACTGAGAACCTTCATTCAAGGAGCGACGATGAGCGCCACCTCGCGGTTCGACATTTCGGTTCTGGAGAAGGCCCCGAAGGTGCCCGGGAAGCCGCGGCACAAGACCCGCGAGGTGAAGGTCGGGGGCGTCGTCATCGGCGGCAACAACCCGGTCGCGGTGCAGTCGATGACCACCACCGACACCTTCGACGTGGACGCGACCGTCGCGCAGGTTCACCGGCTCGAAGAGGCCGGGTGCGAACTCGTCCGCGTGACCGTGCCCAAACCCGAAGACGCGGGCGCGCTGTCGGCCATCCGCGCGAAGATCGGCATCCCGCTGATCTGCGACATCCACTTCGACTACAAGATGGCGCTCGCCGCGCTCGATCACCCGGTGGACAAGATCCGCATCAACCCGGGGAACATCAACAAGGCCGGCGACACCACGCACAAGCGGTTCCGCGCGGTGG
>JBJSXS010000892.1:0-2243 GCA_046086545.1 Gemmata sp. | reverse complement strand
GCTGGAGCCGCTGCTGGAGGCGACCGCGGGCGCGAACATCGCCGCCGCGCAGGTGGCCGCGGCGCAGGCCGCGTGGGAGACCGCCGCCGAAGCGCCCGAGGCCGAGCGCCTGGCCCTGGAGATGTACCTGGGGCAACTGCCGGACGCGATCCGCAAGGCGTTCAAGCGGGCCGACGACCCGCAGGGGCTGACCGCACCGCCGGGCTTCCGGCCCGACGCGCCGAGCGCGCTGGTCGCGCTGCTGCCGCGGCGGGTGCCGCGGTACCGCAGCGGGCAGGGCCTTCCGGGGCGGGCCGACTGGGTGCTGGTGCGTTGGCTCGGGGGCGGCGGGTTCGGCGAGGTGTGGCTCGCGCAGCACCGGCGCGTCGCGAACCGGTTCGGCGCCGCCAAGTTCGGCCTGGCGCTCACCGCCGAGCAGCGGTCGCTGCTGGCGCGCGAGGCGCGCCTCGCGGCTCAGGCGATGCAGGGCCACCCGCACCCGGGGCTGGTGCCGCTCATCGACACGGAACTGGGCGGCGACGCGCCGTGGCTCATGTACGAGTACGTCGGCGGCGGCGACCTGTCCGACCTCGTGCTCGCGTGGCAGAAGCTCCCGCCCGAGGGCCGGGTGCGGGCCGCCGCCGAGCGGCTGCGCGAGGTGAGCGAGGCGGTCGCCGCGCTGCACCGGTCGCGCCCGCCGGTCGTCCACCGCGACCTGAAGCCGTCCAACGTTCTGCGCGACGCGCGCACGTTCCGGCTCCGCGTGACCGATTTTGGCGCCGGCGGCACCGGGGTGGAAGGGCAGGTCGCGCGGTCGCGCGGCGCGGTGGCCGAGTTGCGCGGCGCGCACTCGCTGCTGTACGCGTCACCGCAGCAGCAGCAGGGCGCGGCGCCGGACCCGCGGGACGACGTTCACGCGCTGGGCGTCCTCGCGTTCCAGATGTTCACCGGCCAGCTCACCGCCGGCGTCCCGTCCGATTACGACCGCGCCCTCCGGGCGGCCGGGGTCCCGCAGGCGCTGGTGCAACTGATCGGCCGGTGCGCGGCGTCCGACCCGCGGCAGCGGCCGCGCGACGCGGGCGAAATGGTCGAGGCGCTGGCCGGGCCGGCGGCCGCGCTCGAGGCGGCGCCGCAGCCCGGCGCGCGGCGGGCCGAGTTCGTGGTCGAACTGGCCGCGGAGCCGGCCGCGCCGACGGAAACGCTCGTGTGCCCGGTGTGCAAGGCGCGGCTGCGGGTGGCCGCGGGGCGCGTGCAGCCGGTGCCGTGCCCGCGGTGCTCGACCACGTTCGCCCCGGCCGCCGGGCGCGGCGCGCTGAAGGACAAGCCGCTCGCCCCGCCCGGACCCGAAGGCCCGCCCGGGGCGGAACCGGAACCCGAGCCGCCCCCGCAGCGCGCGAAGGCGGTGCGCGTGGGGCGCCCGCGCCGGTCGTTCCGCCGGCTGTACTCGTGCGGGTGCTTCCTGCTCGCGACCGGCGCGCTCGCCGGCGCCGGGTTCTTCTTCCAGGACGAAATCACAACGTGGGTGAAGTCGAAGCAGGCGAAGCCCATCGAGTTCGAAGCGGGCCGCGCGTTCGAGCCGGGCGCCGACACCGCGCGCGTGTACGCGCTGCTGCCCACCGAGCCGCCGCTCTTGGTGACGAACGCGGACCGCAAGGACGTGTTCGCGGGCGTGTGGGACCCGCGGGCCGGGAAGCGCGCGTACGCCCTCAAGAGCGGACCGACGATCCCCACCGCCGTACTCGACCCGAAGGTGACACAGTTCCGGTTCCACAACGACCGGCTGGCGGTGTTCAACCGCGACCCGCAGGTCACCGACCGCGGCGGCATCTGGGTGTACACGCTGCCGCCCGTCAGGGACGACCCGCCGGCGAACGGCGGCAAGTCCGGCCCGCCGGCCGCCGACCGCGAGGTCGCCGCGGCGGAACTCGGCGCGCGGAAACGCACCTGGGACGTGAACCGCGACCTCACGCGCGCCGTCTCGCCGCCGAACGGCGGCAAGGCCACCCTCTGGAGCCCCGCCACGGGATCGACCGTCGCGGAGCTGAGCGCCGACGGCACCGCGTTCCGCGCTGGCGTTCTCACCGGACGGGCAGTACCTTGTGGGGCTGTGCGACCAGTCGTGGGTGTGGGTGTGGGACGCGAGCACCGGGAAGCTGGACACCGGCCGCAAGACGCGCCTGGCCGCGCGCCCCGCGTGGGACGGCAACGAACTCGGGGCGATGACGTTCGACCCGGGGTTCACGCGGCTCGTCATCACGACCGAC
>JBJSXS010000891.1:0-3426 GCA_046086545.1 Gemmata sp. | reverse complement strand
CAACTGAACATGGCGCGGCCGAAGGGGGCCGGGCCGTTCCCCGCGGTCGTGTGCATTCACGGCGGCGGGTTCCGCGCTGGCAACCGCACCAGCTACGACGCACAAATCGTGCGCCTCGCGGAGAGGGGGTACGTCGCGGTAACGGTGAGCTATCGGCTGGCGCCGAAGTACCCGTTCCCGGCCGCCGTTCACGACACCAAAGCCGCGGTGCGGTGGCTCCGCGCGAACGCGAAGAAGTACGGCGTCGACCCCAACAACATCGGCACCACCGGGGCCTCCGCGGGGGGCACGCTCGCGCAGATGCTCGGCGTCACCGCGGGCGTGAAGGAGTTCGAGGGCGACGGCGGCAACGCGGAGCAGTCGAGCGCGGTGAAGTGCGTGGTGAACGTGTACGGCGCGAACGATTTCACCAAGTCCTACGGCAAGAGCGTGGACGCGCACGTGGTGCTGCCGCTGTACCTCGGGGGCGATTTGGACAAGGCCCGGCCGGCACACGTGCGCTCCAGCCCGCTGTACTGGGTCACACCGACTGCCGCGCCGACGCTGTGCGTCCACGGCACCGAGGACCGGTACGTCCACATCGAGCAGGCCGAGATGCTCGTCGAGAGGTTGAAGGGGACCGGGATCGAAGTGGAACTGCTCAAGCTCGAAGGTGCCGGCCACGGGTTCAAAGGCGCCGACGCGGAAAAGAGCGAGAAGGCGCTGATCGCCTTTTTCGACAAGCACCTGAAGAAATAAACAAACATGACCGTCAGCAGCAAGGTCGCGCTCGTGACCGGGGCCGGTTCCGGCATCGGGCGCGCGGTAGCCCTCGCACTCTCGCGCGAGGGCTGTGCGGTGGTGCTCGCGGGCCGGCGCGCGGACGCGCTGCGCGAAACCGCGGCGCTCGCCCCTCCGGGGAGCGACGTGCTCGCGGTGCCCGCGGACGTGACCGACCCGGACTCCGTGTGCGACCTCTTCGCGCGCACGCGCGACACCTTCGGGCGCCTCGACGTGCTGTTCAACAACGCCGGCACCGGCGCCCCGCCGGTCCCGCTCGAAGACCTGACGTTCGAGCAGTGGACGAAAGTGGTCGAGGTGAACCTGACCGGCCCGTTCCTCTGCACGCAGGAAGCGTTCAAGCTGATGAAGGCGCAGAGCCCGCGCGGCGGGCGCATCATCAACAACGGCAGCATCTCCGCGGCCGCGCCGCGCCCGAACTCCGCGCCCTACACCGCGACCAAGCACGCCATCACCGGTCTCACCAAGTCCACCTCGCTGGACGGCCGAAAGTACGACATCGCGTGCGGGCAGATCGACATCGGGAACGCCGCGACCGACATGACCGCGCGGATGGTCGAGGGCGTGCCGCAGGCCGACGGGCGCGTCGCTGTGGAGCCCCGGATGGATGTGGAACACGTCGCGCGGGCGGTCGTCTACATGGCGGGCCTGCCGCTCGACGCGAACGTGCTGTTCATGACCGTGATGGCAACACAAATGCCCCTCGTCGGGCGGGGGTGAGGTACCAGTGAAGATCACTCAGCTCGAAACGATCTACCTGCCGGACTACCCGTCGATCCTGTTCGTCGCCGTGCACACGGACGCGGGCCTCACCGGGTACGCGGACACGTGCTACATGCCGGACGCGGTCGCGGGGTACGTCCACCAGTTCGCCGCGCCCATGCTGATCGGACACGACCCGCTGGCCATCGAGTTGCACTGGCGCCGCCTGTACGAGGTCATCGCGCACACGGTCGGGAAGGGGGCCGAGTTGCGTGGCCTCTCCGCGATCGACGTGTGCCTCTGGGACATTTTGGGGCAAGCCGCGGGCATGCCGGTGTGGCAGGTGCTTGGCGGGGCCGCCCGGGACCGTATCCGCACTTACAACACCTGCGGCGGCCCCAACTACGGCCGCGCGGCGAAGGGGAGCGTCGGGTACGGCACCGCGGACGCGCACGGCAAGTACGAAGACCTGATCGCGTTCATAGAGCGCCCCGGCGAACTCGCGCAAGAGCTTCTCGCCGAGGGCTTCACCGGCATGAAGCTGTGGCCGTTCGACTACATCGCGCACTACCCCGGCGCCGGCTGGGACAACTGGCGCAACTTCCGCGGCATGTTCGACCCGAACCTCCGCGCGCTCGGCGGGCACGACATCACGGCTGCGGACCTCGGCCGCGGCATGGAGCCGTTCCGCCAGATCCGCAAAGTGGTCGGCGACAAGATGGAGGTGATGGTCGAGGGGCACGGCCTGTGGTCGCTCCCCGCGGCGCTCAAGATCGCTCGCGCGCTGGAGGACGTGCGCCCCGCGTGGCTCGAAGACCTGATGCGCGCCGACGACATCGGCGCGCTCGCGGAGCTGCGCCAGGGTACGACGTGCCCGATCCTCGCGAGCGAGTACCTCGCCACACGCTACGAGTACCTGCCGCTGCTGGAGAGACGCGCCGCGGACATCGTGATGATCGACCCGACGTGGGCCGGCGGCATCACGGAGTGCCGCAAGGTGTGCGCGCTCGCGGAAACTTACAAGCGCCCGGTGGCGATGCACGACTGCACCGGCCCGTTCACGCTGTACGCGGGCATTCACCTCGCCCTAAACGCGCCGAACGCCATTTACCAGGAGTCGGTGCGAGCCTACATGCGTGTGAACTACCCGGACCTCGTGACCGAACTGCCCACCATGAAGAACGGCCACTTCCTCGCGCCGACGAAGCCGGGGTTGGGGGCTGTGCTGTTGCCTGACGTGCGCCAAAGGGAAGGGGCGGTTGTGCGCCTCTCGAACTGACTGTTAGCCGCGCGCCGACACCGCTTGAACGGCCTCCGTGCGCCAAACCTGGCGCACCCGCCTGCGGCATACCAGCTCGTCGGGACCGCTCACAGCGCTGCCTTCAGCTCCTTCAAAAACGTCTCGACATCAGTGGCGGTGTTGTAGCCGTGGATGGCGATGCGCAGCCGGCCGGCGTGGCTCATCACGTGGACATTTGCCGCGTGCAACCTCGTGTGCAGCTCCGCCGCGCGCGGGTGCCGAAACGCCATGATCCCCGCTACGTGCTCGGGTTCGTTCGGCGTGAGCATCTCCACCGGTAGCTTCCGCAACTCGGCGAGGCAGTGCAGGACGAGGGGCCGCGCGTGCGCGTCGATGCTGGCAACGCCAACACTTCGGATGTAGTCCAGGCCGGCGCGGATCGCGTACACCGCCGGGTAGTTCGGCATGCCCACGGTGAAACTTGCCGCGCCCGGCTTGCTCACCGCCTTCTCGAACCGGTTCGGGCCGAACGCGTCTTCGAGGTTGAACCAGCCGCCGGCCGGTGACGTCCACTCCGCGGCGCGCGCGCTCGGCACGCCGACCAACCCGCCGCCGTGTGAGGCGAGAATCCACTTGTGCGTGCTGCTGACGATGAGGTCCGCGCCGCGCAGGTCGAGCGGGACGCGCCCGAGCGCCTGCGTCAC
>JBJSXS010000890.1:0-2269 GCA_046086545.1 Gemmata sp. | reverse complement strand
GCGCGATTTCGAGCACCTTGTCGGGCGGGGTGGACACGTCGAGCGCGGCCATCTTCTCGGCGGGGACCATGCAATCTCGCACCACCTTGTCCGCGAGGCCGAACACGCCCAGAACCATGTCCGCGGCGTCCGGGTCGATCTCGCCGGCCTCCTCGCTGTCCTCGACCAGGATGCGGAGCTCGTCCACCGTGTGAATCTCGCCCTCCTCGCCGGTGCCGCTGTACCCCAGGCGCCGCAGGAACCAGTTGCTGGACCCGTTCATCAGCTGGATGAGCGGCGACGTGAAGCGGCCGAACAGGTACACCGGCCGGGCCACCCAGAGCCCGATCCACTCGCTGTCCTGCAGCGCGGCCAGCTTCGGCATCTGCTCGCCGAACACGACGTGCATGTACGTGATGAGCGACAGCGTGACGAGTACGGACAGCACCCGCGCCCACTCGCCCGGCAGGTTCGCCAGGAGCGGGTGCGTGAGCCGGTGGATGGCCGGCTCGCTCACGAACCCGAGCGCGAGGCTGGCGACGGTGATCCCGAGCTGGCACGCGGCCACGCTCCGGTTCAGGTCGTCCAGCGCCGCCAGCAGCCCGGCGGCGCCCGCCTTGCCCTGGTTTACCAGTTCTTCGACCCGCGTCCGGCGCACCGCGACCAGCGCGAACTCGGCAGCCACGAAGAACCCGTTCACCGCGACCAGGATCGGAATGGCGACCAGCCCCACGATGAGAAGCGTCTGGCTCATCTCGCCCCCCGCGGCGTCGGCCAGCAGCGGAAGGGAGCTGTGAGCGGCGGAAGCGGTGAGCGGGTGAATGGGTGCCACACTGGTAATAAGGAGCGCCCCCGCGCCACGCGGCGCGGGACCGGATCTCAGGAGTATTCTATCACCACCGACCCCTGACCCACGATCGGCAGTATTGGGGCAATTCAAACTTGACGGTGATCATGGCAGACTTGTCATAAAACCAATTTCCCTATCGTCGAATATATGCACTAATGTTTTGTTTCACCGCCACCTTCGTCAAAACCCGCTCTGCTTGGGAGGGGGTTTGAACTAATGGAAGAACGCTCACTTCCGTCCAGATTTTCTTCCTCCATCTCATCGCTACTGAGTCGGCGGAAGCACCGGGCCGGCGGGGACGACGGGCTGGCCGGCACTACCACCCCGGCGGTTGGCCGTCGCGCTGGGCGTTTCGTTCGAGACGAGATGGTCGTTGAGTGCTGGACCCTCGGCGCGAAGCCGGCGCGGGTGACGATCAAACCGGCGAAGGATGCCTCGGCCGTCGCCCTCTCGTCGGACGGCTCCCTCGTCCCGATCGGGCAACAGGGCGGGGTCGTCAGTTGGTATCGGACCGAGTAGTGAGGAACGCATCACCCGCCTCTTGCCTCTCGAACCCGACGACCATCTCCGCGCGCGTTCAGCCCCGACGGCACGCGGCTGGCGTGCGGATCCCTGGGAGGCAAGGGGCCGCACAACCTATCCCTGATCGACTTGGCGGCAGGGAAAACGCTCGTGACGGTCCGGGCCGACACACGCGGAGTTGAAGCCGTCGCGTACAGTGCAGATGGGAGCCGCATCGCCACATTTGGGGGCGACGGGCTCATTCAAATCTGGGACATGCAAAAGCTCCTCCGAGCCAAGCCCTAACGGTTCGCACCTCCGATTTCACTTCAGTCAGCGGCCCGTCACTGGCATAGGCGCCGGGCGTGCGGCCCGCGTAAACTGCGCCATGCTCGGTTGAATGAAGTGGCCGTTGAGGTTGTCACCGGCGCCCGTAAACGCTCTCGCCATTCCAAGTGCCCGGCGACAACCGACCGGCCACTTGACAGAGCAACTTGAAGGTGGAATCGCTACGGAGGACGCTCTCCCCTGTGACCAGCTCGCACGACGCCCTGTACCGCGCCATCTGCGCGCACCCGGACGAGGACACCCCGCGCCTCGCGTTCGCCGACCTCATCGAGGAGAGCGGCGACGCGCGACGCGCGGCGTTCATCCGCGCGCAGGTGGCGCTGGCCCGCGTGCCGAGCTACGACCCGCTCGCGGTGCGCACCCGGCAGAGCGACCCGGACGCGGCCACCGGGTGGTGCATGACCCACGCGCTCCCGCCGCCGCCCCCCGGCTGCGCCTGGAACCGGTTCGAGTTCCGCCGCGGGTTCCCCTGGAAGATCGGCGTCGTCTCGCTGGCCGCGCTCCTCGACACCGGCGCCGCGCTCTTCGAGGCGGCACCGATTCGCGCGCTCGACCTCGACCAGCGCGACCACGCCGACCTCGCCGCGCTCG